>USIK01000030.1 GCA_900554775.1 uncultured Oscillospiraceae bacterium | reverse complement strand
GTATGGTGAGGCGTTTTTAACAACATACGTTGCTTACACGATGCCTGCTGCTGTTGGAATATATTGGTTTATAAACGGCGTGATTGGTTCGGTTGTAAATGTAATCATAGGGAAATACTGGAATATACATACGATAAATGCTAAGTCCGAAGCTGCCAGGATTTCGATGCTTGAAGCAAAAGAAGCTAAGGTCATTAGCGTTAAAGAAGAAAAAATAAATGTTTAAAAAAATTAGCCTTTTTCAGGGCTAATTTTAAAATATGGAGGAATTATGAGTACTATTGCCGCTATTTCAACCGCGAAAGGCGTTGGAGGAATAGGCGTTATAAGAATTTCAGGAGATGATGCAATAAAGATTGCAAGCAAGGTTTTTGTTCCGTTTAATAATTCCACCAAGGTCATGGATATGAAGGGCTACACCGCAAAATACGGGAAAGTCACCAAAAACGGAGAAGTCATTGATGAAGCCGTTTTGTTAATTTTCCGCGCTCCTTATAGTTACACCGGAGAAGATGTTGCCGAGATATCTTGCCACGGTGGGCTTTTTGTTACTAGGGAGGTTTTAAGAGCGGTTTTGGATGAAGGAGCTGTTCTTGCAGGCCCGGGTGAGTTCACGAAAAGAGCCTTTTTAAACGGCAAGGTTGACCTTTCGCAGGCAGAGTCCGTTATGGATATAATCTCAGCTAGGGGCAAACGCGCGAACAGAATTGCGCAGAGCCAAAGAGATGGCGTTTTGAGCAAAAAAATAAATGCTATCAAAGAAAAGCTCCTTGAGATTTCCGCTTCGCTTTCAGTCTGGGCTGACTTCCCTGAAGAAGACATTCCTGAAGTTGACTCTGAAAAACTTGCGGGAGATTTAAAAGAAGCGAAAAGCGAAATATCAAAACTTATTAAAAATTACGATAAAGTTCTGACCGACGGAGTAAAAACAGTGATAGTCGGGAGACCGAATGTTGGCAAATCCACTCTTATGAATTTAATTTCTGGTGTTGAAAAGTCAATTGTTACCGATATTGCCGGAACAACGAGAGACATGGTTGAAGAAACCGTTATGGTTGGAGATATCCCGCTTTTGCTGGTTGATACTGCAGGAATCAGGGAAACTGACGATGTCGTTGAAAAAATAGGAGTTGGAAGAGCCAAAAAATCAATTAATGATTCTGACTTGAATATATTAATCTTAGACGCTTCACAGCCGCTGACGGCTGAAGATTTAGAAATAATGAAGCTTTGCGACGCCTCTAAGACGATAGTGGTTCTTAACAAGATAGACCTTGGAATGAAGATAAATCCGGGAGATCTTTCAAGTTTTTCAGGAAGAATTGTTGAAATGTCGGCGCTTAATTATGAAGGCGAAGAAGAGTTTAGAGCAATGCTTCAAAAAGTCGTTGCGGTTTCTGAAGTTGAGCCTTCGGAAGCTCTTATTTCAAACGAACGCCAATTCACGGCTATGAAAAGGGCTTTTGAAATGTTGGATAGTGCGGCCGAAGATTTGAAAAGCGGCATAACTCTTGATGCTGTTACTGTGCTTATTCAAAATGCCGTTTCAGAATTAATGAGCCTCACGGGCGAAAACGTCAATATTGAAACCGTTAATAAGATTTTTTCTAGATTTTGTGTTGGGAAATAATTGAATTTAAAAAGGTGGGATTTCCAATGATAACAAAATTGAAAAAGCTCATGAAAAAATTAATATTATCAGTTTTGATTATGTTTTCGGTTTTTACCGTTTTTTCTGATATTAATGCCGTGCATGCTGCGTCATACGTGACGAATGAAGATTTTCGCAAAGTTGTTAAATGCGAGGTGTTTTTGAAAACTTTGTCTAAAAGAAAAGGGAAGTTTTATGTTTCGCGCGTTCTTTATCGGTACATAAAAGATACAGAGAGAATCAGGTGCGCTTTCAAAGAATATTGGAGCATTAATGGGAATTTTAAGGTTTTTATTTTTGGCGATGACCACTATGTAAACATAGCGCGGAACATTGCCTGGGATATGTTTAAAAGGAAGGCAAGTTATTTTATTATCAATGAAAAGCAAAGCATGATGGACAGTGCAGACAGTGTTGAAAGTTTGATTTGTTCAATTAAAAATAAAGTTTTGCCGGTTTATAACAACTGCCTGCTTAAAATCGGTGCAGATTTGATTGACAATTTAGACAGCGACGAAATGGCTTACATATGCATGGAAGCTTGCAGGATGTACCATTGCTATGCTTTGGATTTCGAAGCTTATGTTGATTTTTGTCATTTGTATGAAATTTAAAATTTTAAAAGAAGGGTGAAAAATTGGAATATACAGAAGAATTTGAAGTTGCGGTCATTGGCGGTGGCCACGCAGGAATAGAGGCTGGCCTTGCAAGCGCAAGGCTTGGTTGCAAAACGGCGGTTTTTGCAATAAATTTGGATTCAGTGGGCAATTGCCCGTGCAATCCATCAATCGGCGGAACGGCTAAGGGCCATCTCGTTAGAGAAATTGACGCTCTTGGCGGCGAAATGGGCAAAACTGCTGACGAGTGCATGCTTCAAAGCAGGATGCTTAATTTGGGCAAAGGCCCGGCAGTTCATTCGCTTCGCGCGCAGATTGACAGAAACAGATACAAAGAAATCATGAAGCACAAGCTTGAAATGCAAAATAATTTGGTTTTGAAACAAGCTGAAATTGTTTCTGTTGAAAAAGCGGGCGAGAAATGGGCTTTAAAAACCAGGAATGAAATTTTTTATTTGTGCAAAGCTGTGGTAATTGCAACGGGGACATTTCTTAAGGGCAAGGTTTTCATCGGTGATGTTTCTTATGAAAGCGGCCCTGACGGAGTCTTCCCGGCGAGGACTCTTAGCAACAGCTTGCGCGAAATGGGCGTTAACCTTAAAAGATTTAAAACCGGGACGCCCGCAAGAGTTTTGAAATCGAGCATTAATTTCGAAGGCCTTGAAAAGCAGCCCGGAGACAGCAAAATAGTGCCGTTTTCTTACAGGACTGAAGAAAATCTTGAAAACAAAGTTGACTGCTACATTTCTTGGACTAACGAAAAAACAAAAGAAGTTATTCTTAAAAATTTGCACAGAGCTCCGATGTACAGCGGGAAAATCGAAGGCGTTGGGCCTCGTTATTGCCCGAGCATAGAAGATAAAATCGTAAGATTCTCTGAAAAAGAAAGGCACCAGCTTTTCATTGAGCCTTGTGGCCTTGGCACAGAAGAAATGTACCTTCAAGGCATGTCTACTTCGCTTCCTGAAGAAGTTCAAATCGAGATGTACCGCACGATTAAGGGCCTTGAAAACGTTAAAATAATGCGCCCGGCTTATGCGATTGAATATGACATTGTTGACCCGACTGAACTTTACAGTACGCTTGAGTTCAAAAAGCTGCCCGGTCTTTACGGTGCGGGCCAGTTCAACGGAAGCTCGGGCTACGAAGAGGCTGCGGCCCAGGGTTTGGTCGCGGGAATCAACGCTGCGCTTAAAATTAAAGGCGAGCCGCCAATGATTCTCGACCGCGGAAGCTCATACATTGGAACTTTAGTCGACGACCTTGTAACGAAAGGCGTTAACGACCCTTACAGAATGATGACTTCACGCTCGGAATACAGGCTTGTTTTAAGGCAGGATAATGCTGACGAACGCTTGACGCCAATTGGAAGGAAAATCGGGCTTATTAGTGACAAACAATGGGAAGACTTCCTTGAAAGGAAACGCCTTAAGGAAGCTGAGATTGAAAGAATCAAAACAGTTGTTATTTCTCCATCTGAAAGGTTAAGCGAGATAATGACTGCAAAGGGCACAGCACCTCTCACGACGGGAATTAAAATGATTGACCTTTTAAAACGCCCGCAAATAACCTATGACGATTTAGCCGAATTCGACCCTTCAAGGCCGGAAATTGACGATAGCATTTTCGAAAAAGTTTCGGTTGAAATTAAGTACGAAGGCTACATCAAAAGGCAGCTTCGCCAAGTTAGCGAGATGAGAAGGCTCGAAAACAAGCTGCTTTCGCCCGAAACGGATTACAAAACAATAAGGGGCCTTAGGCTTGAAGCTATTGAAAAATTAAGCAAAATCAAACCTCTTAATATTGGCCAAGCTTCCAGGATTTCAGGCGTTAGCCCGGCTGACATTTCGGTTATAATGATTTGGCTTTCAACAAATTCTTCGAAAGAGGTGGAAAACTCTTGAATCTTTTAAAAACCGAGGCTGAAAAATTTGGTTTAAACTTGAGCGAGCGCCAGCTCGAGCAGTTTGAAATTTACAAAGATTATTTGCTTGAATACAACTCTCACACTAATCTGACATCAATCAAAGAGCCCGACGACGTTGCGATAAAGCACTTTTTAGACAGCATAATATTTTGCAAATTAATTAAAATAAATGAAAACGCAAAAGTGATAGACGTTGGAACGGGCGCAGGATTCCCGGGTGTTCCTTTGAAAATTTTAAACCCCGGTGTAAACCTCACCCTGGTTGACAGCCTTAACAAAAGGGTTACTTTCCTTAAAAATTTGGCTTCTAAAATTGAAATCAGTGCGGATATAATTCACGCCAGAGCCGAAGAACTTGCGCACAATGAAAATTACCGTGAAAAATATGATTTTGCGGTTTCAAGGGCAGTTGCGCCGCTTAATGTTTTGGCGGAATATTGCCTTGGATACGTCAAAACCGGTGGATGTTTAATTGCGCTTAAAGGGCCCGAAATTTCTGAAGAAGTTAAGGCTGCAGGCCGTGCGATTTCGATCCTTGGCGGGGCTTTGGAGGCAGAGTTTCACTGCGAGCTTCCTTTGGGAAAAGGCAAAAGGAGCATTGTGGTTATTAGAAAGAAATTCGAGACGCCAAAAAAATACCCTAGAAAAAATTCTAAAATCTCTTCCGCTGCACTTTAGATTGTGTTAAAATCAGCTTGTTTTAATTTTGAAAATTAATTGGGGAGTGATGATAATGCTGGATATTAAGTTCATAAGAAGTAATCCCGACTTAATAAAAAAAGCAATGAAAAACCGCAATGCTAACCTCGATAGCATGGTGGACGAAGTTATTGAAATAGACGCCGAAAGAAGAAATTTGATGGGCGAAATGGAAAGCGAAAAAGCCCGCCAAAACGACGTTAGCAAAAAGATCCCTCAAATGAAAAAAGAGGGTAAAGATACAACTGAAATAATGAAAGAAATGAAAACCCTTTCTGAAAAAATTTCTTCCCTAAGAACCAAAATTTCTGAGCTCGAAGAAAAACAAAGGCAGATTTTGCTTTCGATCCCGAATGTTCCGAATGAATCTGTTCCTGTAGGGAAAGACGACTCAGAAAACGTTGAGGTTAGAAGATGGGGTGAGCCAAGGAAGGATGAAGTCCTGCCGCACTGGGAAATCGGCAAAAAGCTTGGCATATTAGACCCTGAAACCGCAGCGAAAATCACCGGAACGAGGTTCCATGTTTACAAAGGAATGGGCGCAAGGCTCGAACGCTCGGTTATAAATTTCTTTTTGAACACTCATACTTCAAAGGGCTACACTGAAATTTTGCCGCCGTTTATTGTTAACTCAGATTCAATGACGGGCACGGGCCAACTTCCTAAGTTTAAAGAAGACGCTTTTAAACTTGAAAACGGCGATTATTACCTTGTTCCTACGGCTGAAGTGCCTGTTACGAACATGCATAGAAACGAGATTCTCGACGGCACGAAATTGCCTATTAAATACTGCGCTTATACCGCTTGTTTCAGAGCGGAAGCGGGCTCTGCAGGAAGAGACACAAGAGGACTTATCCGCCAGCATCAGTTTAACAAGGTTGAGCTTGTTAAATTCGTTAGGCCGGAAAATTCTTACGATGAACTCGAAAAATTGACCGCTGATGCCGAAAATTTATTGCAGCTTTTGAAAATTCCTTACAGAGTGGTTTGCCTCTCGACAGGAGACCTAGGATTTTCTTCTGCTAAAACTTATGACATCGAAGTTTGGATGCCTTCTTATGGAAGATATGTTGAAATTTCTTCTTGCTCGAATTTCGAAGATTACCAGGCGAGAAGACTTCAAGCAAGATTTAAAGATAGCCCCAAAGATAAAGCGCAATTTGCACACACTTTAAACGGCTCAGGCCTTGCAGTTGGAAGAACTGTTGCAGCAATACTTGAAAATTGCCAAACAAGCGAGGGCACGGTCGAAGTCCCTGAGGTTTTAAGGCAATATATGGGAATAGATATTATCAAATAACATATTTGTTCTGAAAAGAGAGTATAAATTTTTATTTATACTCTCAAATTTTTTCGCTCGAATTGCTTTGCAGTTATAAAAGTGTTAAGATAAAAACACGATTTTTATAATGAAATAAATTTAAAGATAAAAAAAGGATGATAATTATTTATGAGAAATAATAAGATTTTAAAAATTTGTTCATTGACTTTGTCGTCAATGATTTTTTCTACTTCAGCTTTATGCCCAGTTTATGCAAGCGGGCATCACACTAAAAAGAGAGTGTTTTCTGACCAATATTCTTTAGGTGAGCGAGTTAAAAGCGAAGGTCAAGCAATGATGTCTAGCAAGGAAAAAGAAATGACTATCGAGGATTTTGAGCCAAGCAAAATTAAAGTGGAGATTGTTTCTCCTGTGCCGATTAACAGATATGAAATTTGCGATAAAATAAGAAAACTTGAAAATGAAGTTTATAAAACAGATGTATATAAAACAAAGAGAATTTTTAAAAACGTGTTTGATGTTGACTTTTGGACGGGTGTTTCTTTCAGAGGGTGCAGATGTGATTTCGATTTAAAATTTTTTAAAAATCGTGTTAGAAAACTTTACTATCAACAATGTGACGAGAATAAATTAGTTCCGCTTAATGTTGATGTCTATTTTTACACTATGTATTTACTTCAAGAGCTTAACAAAAAAAGTAGCGAGAAGAAAGTTTACCGTTTTAAATTGTGGAAAGAACAAGGAATGACGGATAAAATTTGTAAGCTTAACGACAGAAGGCAAGAGCTGGATGATTTGGTTCATACTGACGAAACGAACGTGCTTTTTAAGTTCAAATGTTATATTGAAGGAATGATTGAGAGCCTTTTTGAAGTAAGAGAATTTTATGAAACTTTGGCGACCAAAGGTGGCCCTGTGTTTGTTCGAGAGGTAGACACTGCTATAGCAATGCTTTGGTATATTGATCAGTCTATTACAAGATAATAATAATCAAATTAAAAATATATATTGACGAAATTAAGAGCATATGATAAAATCTTCTAGTAGGTGAATAAGGAGAGATGTAAAAATGAAGAATAATTTATTGAAAAGAATTATGACTTTAGGTTTGAGTTTTTGCATGCTAATGAGTTTGGCCGGAAGTGCATTTGCGTTTAGAAATGGTAAGGATGCACGTATGTTAAATGATCGTGAGGTCCCGGATATTATTGAATATCGTTTTAAAGACTATAATGCTATCTACTATGTGGGTGGATTAAATCGTAGCGAATTAGTTCAGAGCGATTTTACATATGAATCTTTAGGTGAGACTAAAGTAAATAAATTATCTAATGGATCAATTGAAGTTTTTAATCCTTGTTGCAGTATAAAAGTCATGTTTGTTGTTGCTGCTCTTTATGCTCTTGAATATGATGAAACTGAAATTTTAGATTTTATTGTAGCTCTCAGAGATAGTTTTTCTTCAAAAAATGTTTTTGAAAGTATAATGGATGAAGTGCTTAAAAATATAGAGCATAAAAACATAGACATCGCAATGGATATGGTCTTGTTTTTTAAGAAGATAGGCTATTTCTATGAGAAGTAGGTGTTATAAAAATGAAAAAGTTTAAATTAAACGCAGTTTTGGTATCAATTTTAAGTTTGACGATAGCTTGCAGCGGTTCTGCATTTGCTATTTCTAGTGACAGTGAAAGCGCTAATACACCTGTGTATATGGAAATGAGCGAAGATAACAATAATTTAACTGAAGAAATTACTGAAGAAGAACCTGAAGTTGCTAACGTTTCGACTCTTAAAAAGCATCACGGATTATATGGTTTCGCATTTTATTTGCATGTTCAATATGAGGGTAGAATAAGACAAATTTTAAATGAACTTAAACGTGGAAAACTTGAAGAAATTTGCGGTTATATTCGTGATTGTAGAGAAATATATTATGCTATACCTGAATATGATGATTTTATCAATCTTGTTAGCTACCATGATGATATGTTTGAAGAAAAAGTTAATTTTTGGAGCAATTTCATCCGCGAAAATAATATGGTAAAAGAAAGAGACCTTTTGGATGAACTCGTAACATTAACTAATTATGCTAGACAAGAATACGATTCTTTATACCCTGAAGACTAGAAATATAAAAGAAGCTTAGCTTTAGAAAGCTTGGCTTTTATTTTTTTGCAAATATAGACAATTTTAGACTTTTTATGGTTTTCAAAATAAATCATATTAATTTACTAAATTTTTTTTAATAATTTTGACCTTTTAAGTTGAAACCCTGAAATATTATTTTTTTGTATACAAAACTCGAAAATTGTGATATTAATCTTAATGTAGAACTAAACACGGAGGGTTATATGAAAATTATTAAGAAAGTTTTTACATTAAGTTTATCAGCAATTTTAGGATTAAGTTTTTGCGCAGGAACTGTATTTGCAGGCACATCTTATCCAGAAAATTCTGTTTTTAAGCCGATTTCCCTTAAACCAGCAACGGGAAAACTTCGTAGGTCACCTGCACTTGATCTTTCCAATTTTAGAATGAGAATTGATAATAGTTTTAACATTGAAGATTTTGTGAGAAATAGTCTAAATTCTGCTCCTCCATTTTTTGAAGATGATTTTGAAGAAGCTAGACCATTCAATTTATATTTATTTGTAAGGGAAAATATGGATAAAAATAGAGCGATGATATAAAAAATAGCTCCGAGCAAATCGGAGCTTTAATTTATAAATCCACATGGTAAAAAATGTGGATAATTTTTTTTAATAAACTAAAAAAAGGCATTAAAAAAGTTGGCATTT
>USIK01000029.1 GCA_900554775.1 uncultured Oscillospiraceae bacterium | reverse complement strand
AGTTCTCACCATCTTCCGAGATTATTTTATTACTTATGAATAAATTTGTCAATACTTTATAAAAAATAATATAAAATTTTATTGAAATAGTCATAAAATAACAGGGTAACCACTGCAAAGGCAATGATCACCCTGAAATTTATAGTTTTACATCTTCCCTCCGAAAACAGGGAACCCACTGTGCTCGCCGTAATCTTTGTTGTGCTTGATATTTTTCAGCACTTCCATGTCTTCATCAGAAATGGTGAAATCAAGCATTGCATTAGATTCTATGTAAGCGGGGGTTGCCAACTTCTTGGTACCAGACTTCGCCGTCAACGCATAAAAATATTTGTCCGCCGACTTTCGAGGCGTGGTGGATGTGCCATTTATTCCTGCAGACAGGTTCAAATCTTTTTGCCATAGGTAAGTGAGTTTAAATAACTCTTGCCAACAAAATATGTCGCGAAATCTACATTAGGCTTGCCAAGGCCAAAAAATCCACCGTGATTTTCTTCGTAGCTATCATCATTGTAAACTTCTTTGGCCATTTTAAAAGCAGCCCAAGCGTTCGGCCAACCTGCATAAAAGCAATATGAGTTAAAATTTCGGCCATCTCGGTTTTAGTCACGCTATTTTTCTTGGCGGTGCTCAAATGGTAAGAAAGAGAGCTGCCGACGATTTTGTTGACAAGAGCAGTTAGAGTAACAATAGAGCGAATTTTAATAGGCAGCTTGTCCTCCCTTGATCACACCTGCCCAAAAAGCACGTTATCGTTAAGCTCTGCGAATTTCGGCGCAAAATCATTCAAGGTATCCCTGCCGGCGGTTTGTTTTACCATAAAATCAGCCCATTCAAATTATTTCTTTTTTAAATTTAGCGCTAAAATATTCCAATTTTTGTCGGAATATAAAATCATTTAAATTTTAGCTTTCGCCACCACTTTTCTGATGTTTTCCCAAAGCAATTATAACATATTTTATATACTTATCTATATTATTTTATTATCAAATGATTATTTGGGCCGTTTTCACTATTACAGCAAATAAAAAATAAAGTTAAACAAACCTTTTCAAAGAGGGCTATATAAGCATATTTTAAAAGAAGAGAATTGCATAAAAAGTTTTTGCTATTGAAAATCAAAATAATTTGAATTAAAATAATTATGTATCCGCCCGTGGCGAAGCTGGATATCGCAGCAGATTCCGATTCTGAAGGTCGGGGGTTCGAATCCCTCCGGGCGGACCATTGTCAAAATAAGTCGGTTATTGTATAATCGGCTTTTTGTTTTGTGTATATTGTAGAGCTTTGATATAGTTAACCTTAATAGTGTAAATTATATCCATTTTAATCCGTATAATAGAAATACTTTACGGAGGTTAAATACAGAAAATAGGTATTAAAAAATTTTATGGTTACGTCATATGCGAAAGAGATTTAAAATTTATTCACAAAAATTTAGATGATGCTTATGAGCCGCCAACCATTGAAAGCATGCGTTTTAAGCAATGGCATACAAATATCACAGATACACCCTGTTCTGTTTGTTTGGAACAATATAGGGAAATATATATGGTTTAAGCGCTGAAAGTATTTTAAAACCTCCCGTGCATCCACGATGTAGATATAATTTAATATCTATGAAAACTATTGTGGCAGGTAACGCAACAAAAGACGAAAAAAATGGTGCTGACTTTTGAATAAAGTATTACGAAGAATTACCTGATTATTATATTTCAGAACAAGAAATAAGGGATTTAGGTTGGAAGCGTGGTAAATCTCCAAAAAAATTTGCACCGGGCAAAATAGTAACTAGGGGTATATATCAAAACAGAAATGGACGTTTACCAGATATCAAAGGCAGGGTTTGGTATGAAGCTGATATAAATTACTATGAGGGCAAACGTAACAAACATAGGCTTCTTTGGTTAAATGATGGATTAATATTTGTAACATATGACCATTACGAAAAATTTTACAAAATAATTCGAGAAGAGAACAGTTATGGAAAAGGAATTGAAAAGACTTAATGACACACCCAAAATAATAAAATTAGATTTAACAGGATGTCAATCTTTATTAGAAATTCACGAAAGAATAAGAAAATCTTTTAATTTCCCCGAGTGGTACGGAAAAAAATTGGGATTTACTTTGGAGTGAATGTGATGCCGATAAAGTTGAAGCGTTTGGTGAACATACATTGAATAATCAATTTAATAAGTATTTGAAAACGATTCATGAAATACTTGACGATATGGTAAAAACTTGCGCAAAACGGGGTAAACTTTTTGAATATGAAACAATAAATTAGTTGTAAAAATATTACTACCGGCTGTAAACCGCTTATATAACCTCTCACCAATAAAAAGTATAACTCTAAAAGCAGCTGTCTGTTTTAAAGATAGTTGCTTTTTGCTCTATAAGCCGGCAAATTGACTGAGGTATTTTTTATTTAATCATAAAAGGTAAAAAATTTGACAAAACGTTAAATTTATAATATGATATTAATAAAATATATAAAAACAATAAAAGTAATATTAAATTTTAGAAGCAGGGCTTTGCTGTAAAATAGTCATGAAAATAGAAAAATAAAGGAGTATAAATTCATGTTTTTTCAAATGATAGATTACTCAACAACAGTTTTTTGGGTGCAAACTTATAATTTGATTTTCGCTAAACCCGTGGAATCCAAAGAAAAAGCACTAGAAGTAGGAGAATTTGTAGCTCATCAGTTGTATGATGGAACCAGCCTGGTGGATTTTGATAAATATGAAGAAATACCTAAAGTATCCGATGAAGGTGACACATATATAGTATACTATAGAGTACCTTCTAAAAAATGTGCTATATCTGACCATGCTTCACTTCCAGAAGGGGAACCTATAAAGCGCTCGGTGCATACTATTGGCGGTGGAGGGCCCGAAATTCACATTGAAAAATCTACAGGTAAATTATTGGTATGGAAATTAGCAAAATAAAAAACATCGGCTGAAAATGGCCGGTGTTTAATTTTTTTATATTTTAATCACGATATGCAGCGCCCAATGATTTTTTCAACTGCTTAATTACAGTGTCTGCGCAGTCTTTTATTTCCTTTGATGTCAAAGTTTTCTCGAAAGAGCCAATAATCATTCTAAATGTGACTGATTTTTTATTTTCTGGAATTTGTTTTCCTGTGTATTCATCCACAAAATATATTCCATGGATCAAATCATTGCTATTTTTCTTGATAGTGTTAAAAATGTTTTCCCATTTAACTGAAGCATCAAACATCAACGATAAATCATACTCTACCATTGGATATTCCGGCAAATGTTTGAATTTATTCGTTCTTGACATGTATGGTTTTAACGAATCTATATCAAGCTCAAAAAGCATCACAATGCTCTTTTTCACGCCGCAACCTAGTGCGGATTTTTTTGATAAAAGAGCTAAATTTCCTACTATTTCTTCCCCTTGAATAATGTTAAGCCACACTGTGTCATCTGCCCAAACGGGTTTTTCCGCCTTTTTAAATGTCAATGGCTCCATGTGAACATACCTGGGCATAGATTCCACTATACCTTTTGCTTTGCGGAAAAGGAAATTTAAATTCTTGGCATCACCAACGCAGGCTCCTGCAATATTTTTCCTTTGAACAGGCAAAATTTCAAGAGGATTATATTTGCTTTCAAATTTTTTGTTTGAAAACACCTGAGCAGACTCGAAAATATCGAATTCACTGAAATTTCTCAAATTTTCAGAAACTGATTTGCAAAGGTTCGGCAAAAGCGAAGAACGAATATAGCATTCATCAGGCGACGGAGGAGTGTTTATGGATAACATTTCAGCTGTGTCAAAGCACAGTGCACTAACATATTTGTTATTAACCCATGGATACGTAAATATTTCGTTCATTCCGCATCTAAATGCCAAATATTCTCTTATTTTTCTGTCTAAATCCGTTTTAGGCTGGTTTATTGCGCCTTTAAATGAAGTTGTGATCGGCAGTGGCTCAAAATTTTCAAAGCCATACATTCTTGCAACTTCTTCCATAATGTCATTTTTTATGGAAACATCACCGGTAGCCCTCCATGAAGGAACCGTAAGATGCATAATATCTTCATTAAATTCAACTTCAAATCCAAGCTTTTCAAGTTTGCGGGTTATGTAGTCAGTTCCAATGTGTTTGCCCATGCGGCTTTCCAGCCAAGAAAGAGAAACGTCTATTTCTTTCTTCGGGAGGTGCGTGCTATAAACATCGCTATATTCCGTTATCGGCATAGAACCGAAAACCTCGCAAAAAATCTTAGAAACAAGCGATAATGCCATGTCGCAACGTTGCGGGTCGATTCCTTTTTCAAATCTTGTAGCAGATTCTGTTCTTGATTCATATTGCATTTCGGTGCGCCTTATGCCCGAGGGTTCATAACTTGCTATTTCCAAAATAAATTTGCCCATACTAGGGGTAATGGCGTCTTTTTTGCCTCCCATAATTCCTGCAAGAGAAATCGGGCCGTTATCATCAGCAACAACCAAATCATTTTCCGATAAAGATAACTCTTTTTCGCCCGGAAGCACAATTTTTTCTGAATTTTTAGCGCAGCGGACTGTTATGGCACCACTCACATTTTCTGCATCGAAAGCATAAACCGGCTGGCCAACTGCGAGCATCACATAATTGGTTATATCCACGATGGCATTTGCTGGTTTCAAACCTGCGCACCAAATGCGCTTTTTGATTTCAAAAGGAGATGGCTTTAAAGTAACTCCTTCAATTTTCATTCCAATATATCTGAAGCAACGCGAAGTTTCTTTCACGTCTACTTCCAAATTTTTTACTTTAGGAGGCACAAACGGCGCAAACTCTTTGAGTGGAAGGTCGTAAAGTGCTGCTATTTCGCGAGCTATTCCATAGTGACCCCAAAGGTCAGGCCTGTTGGTGAGCGATTTGTCGTCTATTTCCAATATCACATCATTAAGCCCCAAAACCTCGGCAAGGTTAGTTCCTGCAGGGGCATTAAAGTCTGATAAATCAACTATTTCCCCTTGGCTTTTTTCCGGGAATAAATCACCCAAACCAATTTCAGATGACGCGCAAATCATACCATAGCTTTCAACGCCGCGCAATTTTGCTTTTTTAATTTTTACTGGTTCTCCTTCGCCGTGCCACTTGACTCTCGCGCCAGGAACAGCCACTGCAACTTTCATTTCTGGGCTTAAATTAGTTCCGCCACAAACTATATCATAGTAGTTTTCGCTGCCGATATCAACCTTGCAAACCCTCAGTTTGTCTGCATTTGGGTGTGGCAATACTTCCTTTATAACCCCCAGCACTATATTTTCAAAATTTTTGCTTAAGTCCTTTACATCTTCCACTTCAACTGTTGACATAGTTAAATCATACGCAAGTTTAGCCATGTCCATATCTTGCGGGAGCACTACATAGTCTTTTACCCAATTTAACGATACTTTCATAATCGTGCCATCTCCTAACTGAATTGTTTCAAAAACCTTAAATCTGCGCTATGGAATAATCTTACGTCATCCACACCGTAACGCATCATAACCAAACGGTCTAACCCTATATTTACATAAAAACCGGTAAATTCATCCGGGTTTAACCCCGCAGAACGTTCGGATGAGGTGTTCCGCCAGGCATAATTTCTATCCAGCCAACGTGTTTGCACACGCTGCAGCCTTTTCCGCCGCAAACAAGACATTTCATGTCTATTTCAAAGCCCGGCTCAACGAACGGGAAGAACCCTGCGCGCATTCTAACATCAACATCGCAGCCAAACACTTTCGAAAGAATGCTTTTTATAAGTAATTTACCTGAAGAAAAAGTGAAATTGCGGTCAACAATTAGTGCCTCATATTGGAAAAACGCTCTTTCATGCCTAGCGTCCGTAGATTCATTGCGGTATACTCTGCCGGGGTAAACGAACCTAAAAGGCGGCTCATGCGTTTGCATGTATCTAACGCTTGCGCCCGTTAAATGCGGCCTCAAGCAAAGTTTGCTTCCGGATTCACCGTTTGATTTAAGCCAATATGTATCCATGCTTTCACGTGCAGGATGGTTTTTAGGGAAATTCAAATTATCAAATGCATAAAGTTCGCTAGTTATATCTGATTCTTCGAATATTTCAAAACCCATCGAACGAAAAATATCATTAAGGTCATAGCACATCTGCGTTATAGGGTGCAAAGTTCCCGCTGGCGGCAAAATTCCAGGGACTGTAACATCGAAATCCTCCGATATTGCGGATTCCTTCATATAAATTTTTTCTTTTTGAGCTTCAATCATGTCTGATATAGATTTTTTGGTCTCATTGCAAAGGCGCCCAGCCTCAGCACGTTTGGAAACTTCAAGAAGCGGAATAGACTTTAAAATATCCGTTAAAACTCCCTGCTTCCCGATAAAATATGCCTTTACATTTTGCAGTTCATCTAATGTTTTTGTTTTTTCAATTTTTTCTTTTCCATCGCAAAGAATTGCGTTTAATTTATCTTTCATATATGGTCCTCCTCGGTTTCAGCCAATTTTTCAATAAGCCAGTTTAATTATATTACCTGTGTTTTTATATACAAAAGCAGTCTTATTATACCATTTTTGCATGTTAAAGTCCACAACTAAAAATTGCACTTGATCAAAAACGCTGCCAACAAATAGGCTAAAACCGCGAAAAATAATTATCTCACCTGCCGGTTATTTGGCAGATGAGACTTTAAAAATCAAATTTTCTATGTTTAAACCCTGACAATTTCTAATTTATTATTTTGAACTCTTTCATCAGGCAGTGCATTTTTTGCGAATTTGCAATCGTGCGAAACAGTTATTTTCTTCAATTTTTTGCAACCGTCAAAAGCGTTCTCGCCAATGTAATTGCAATTTGGAACATAAACTTCTTCTAAATCACTCGGGAAAAACCAAACTTTTTCGCCTTCTTGGCATTTAAATCCGCCAAAGGCCTCTGCGCCGATTTCGGTCACTTTCGGTGCATTTAGTTTTTTTACCTTAGCGCAGCCTTCAAAAGCACCACGACCAATTTTTTTGCAGTTAGGAAGGTCTATATTCCTCAAAGAGCGGCATTTTTTAAAAGCGCTTTCTTGAATTTCAGTGCAAGAGTTAAGAGAAATGGTTTTCAAAGATTTGCACAGCGCAAAACCTTCACACCCAATGGAAGTAGCACCCTGCAAATTAGCTTTTTCAAGGTTCACGAAACCACCAAAACATCTGCTTTCGACTCTTGTGCACTTTGGAGCATTTAATTCTTTGAGCTTTTCATATGCTTCGTAGCGTATATGGTCGCTTGTGTTAATTCCAAAAGGATTATCTAAAACCAAGCATTCAGGGATGTCAAGCTTTGTGACATTGTGGCAGCATGCTAAACTTTCTTTTGCCAAAGCAGTGCACTTAGGCAAATTCACCGTTCTAAGACTTTTGCAATTAAGGAAAGCGTTTTTTCCAACTTTTTTGCAATAAGGAAGATCCACAGAAGTTATTGCGGAATAAACATATTTATTACCTTTGATTTTACCCATTTTCGGGACGTTGTCAGGGTTATCAAACAAAAAACCAGCAAACATAAAAAATGGAGAACACATAAGCCCCGCGGCTAACAACCAAAACGAAACCACATCGGCACGACCATAATATTCCGGAACAACTTTAACTTTGCTGGCATTATCCGCAATTTCAATAATATTATAGCGGCCTTCAATCGGGCCTTTTAACTTTTTTTGCTCCGAAAACTTTAATTCCGTCAAAACAGCGTCTTTTCCGTTCACTATTTTGTAGGAAACATTTTGTGCGGAGCTAGCGTTAGTTTCAGGCAACGCGCTTACGGCAGAAAACGACATTAAAACCGAAAGAAAAGTAGCAACAAATTTTTTCATTAATAACATCCCCCTTTGTTATTTTAATTGTAACAATTTTATAATGTTTTGTCAATATATTATTAATTATTTTCTATTAAATTTTTAAACCAAAAATAACAATTAAAAATTTGCTAGCATTTTAAACCCTAAAAATACACCCGCCAAACTAAGCGCAACACTTGCAAAGCAATAAGCTCCCGCCAGCAATATTTTCCCGGATTCAATCATACTAAAGGTTTCAAGCAAAAAATCAGAAAAAGTCGTCAAGCCGCCGCACAAACCAATAAAATTCACAATCAAAGTAGGAACAGGAAATGCCAGACCTTCAAAAATGAGGATTTGACTAAACAAATATCTCGCCACAGAGCCTATAAACCCGCCAAAACCAACAAATAAGAAATTAACCATAAAAAAATTAAAATGCCAATGACCTTACTCATACCGTAAAAATCATCAGCAAATGCAATTTAGGAAATTCCTCGAGAGAACTTCATTTTCATAATATATTTGTAATTTCGCACATTAGAGTTAACGCAGTGTTCAAATTATATAACAATTTGCACTAAATTTTAGTACTTATAAAATCCTTCACCACTTGATTTTCCAAGCTTGCCTTCATCAATATATTTTTTCAAAAGTTTGGCCATGCCTTTGAAGTTATAAGGCGCTAAAAACGAAGGAATTTTAACATACATATTGACTATTTCATAAGCGGTTTTAAGCCCAACTGTGTCGAGAATTTGGAAAGGCCCTTTCGGCGAACCCGTTCCCAAAACCCAGGCTTTATCAATGCTTTCGCAGTCTGAAACTCCGTTAACAAGCAAATCAAGCCCCGAAAACAACAGCGGAATGAGCATGGAATTGAGCAAATATCCTGATTTTTCTTTTTTAAGCGGCAGAGGAATCATTTTTATTTCCTCGGCAAATTTTATCACTTCTTCAAAAGCTTTATCGCTGGTTTTTGAATGCTTCATGACTTCAGCTGTGTTGTTTTTCCATATTGAATTTGCAAAATGAAGCGCTAAAAATTTCTGGGGTCTTCCGGTGAACTTAGCAAGCTTGCTCGGGAGCATCGTCGAAGAATTAGTAACCAAAATTGTTTTTTCAGGCAAAATTGGCGTCTAGCGCAAATAAAGGTCTTTTTTCGCTTTGAAGTCTTCTGTCATGGATTCAATCACTAAATCAGCATCCTCGGTTGCTTTTTTAATGTCGAGCTCCAAAATGATGTTTTCATAAGCATTATTTACTTTTTCAAGGCACTGATTTTCATCGAATTCATCGTAATTTGCAATTCCAAAACACCAATTTCTTGCGCTTTTGCCCTCGTCAGTCGCCATTAATTTTATGGCATCCTCATAAGATTTTTTA
>USIK01000028.1 GCA_900554775.1 uncultured Oscillospiraceae bacterium | reverse complement strand
TTTTCAAGAAATTTTTTCTAGCAAAGATTTATTATCGAAATTTATGTTAATCGATGATGTCGATGAGCTATATGAATTTTGCTCAAACATAAAAGAAGGATATTCAAAAGCGGAATTTGAAGACTTTTTAATGGAGCTTGCAGACGAATGTTTGTTCCAAACGCAATCAATTGGAAGCGAAACCGAAAAAATTGCGGGCGGCGTGAATAAATTCAAAAAGTTCATTTCAGGAAGCTTGGCCGCGGCAACAATTCTCACGAGCACAGGAATAAAAGCAGCCGAAACAGACTCGGATGCCGACAAAGCAGCTTCTAGTTACACTGACCTAGAACCGATTAACAAAGGCCCAAAAATTATAGAAACTGAAGAAAAAACTTTTTTCCAAAAAGTTAAGGAAAAATTCCAAAAAGTAGGGAGTAAAATCTGGGAAAACAAAGGAAAAATCGCCTTTGGAGCAGCAATTTTAACTGCAATAGTTGCCACAGCAATTTGCATTAATTCAAATCCTTCCAACCCGAAATACGAAGATGAAGAAGGTAAAATTGGCCCTAAAGAAGACAAAATCCAACCGGAAAAAGCGACTGTTTTATCAAGCATTTTTAAACTTGGAACTTTAGGCTTGACTTCAACAATGCTTCTTGTGGATAAACTCGCCAAATTTTTGGGCGGAATAACCAAGATTGGCGAAACCGTAGGAAAAGGCGTAGATATTATGGCCAAAATAAAAGCTAATGGCGAAATATTTGGCCAATATTTGGCTGATACTCAAGTAAAAAGTTTCGAAGAACGCGAACAAGATTTTTATGACCATCTTAAATTTGTTAGAGGCCAGGAAAAAGCTGTAAATAAGCTTAAAGAAATCATGCAAGACATAAGCAAAACACAGCAAATAACCAAAGAAGCCGAAAAAACCGGAAAAGAGGCAAAAAATCACCCCAGAATAATAATTTTAAACGGCCCTTCAGGTTCAGGGAAAACATTATGCGCCGAAATGCTCGCTAAATCTCTTTCACCAAACGGCGAATATAAAAAAATCGCTGCGCAAAACATCAGATATGACGGTTCGACCAAAGGAGATGCCGCCACTCCTGCAGAAGAAGTTTTCAATTTTAAACCCTATTATTTTGGAGCCAAGGATAATATAGGAAAATATGCCATTGAAAACCCTGACGGAGTTGTTATATTAGATGAATACGACAAAATTGGACTTGGTAACGGATATTCTGGCGTTATGGAAGGCGATGTTCTTCATCCTTTGGATGCTACATTCCAGAGCATTTATGATAACGGCTGCTATGAAAATCCAAACAGCAAAAAAATTCCTTTAGAAAATTTCACTTTCATACTTACAACTAACGAAAAAGACGAAAGCCTTGGACTTCCGAAAAGAGAAGACAAATTCGCCGCTTTCCGCACAGCTCCTAACCACAGCAGCCATTTCAAAGACCGCTTTAAAAATTCTGTGGTTACATTCGATAGCTTAGATGAGAATGCTTTCAAACAAATTGCTGAAGATGACCTTAAGAGCAGGCTGGATCTTTACATGACATTGGAAGTTTGCGGAAAATGCAAATTTAAAGTAAAAAATGATGTTTACGAAAAAATAGCACAGTATATTATGCAGCTAAAAGATGACGCTGAAAAAGATTCAAAAATCGTTTCGCCTCCAAGCGCGCGCATAATAGTTGATTGCCACAATGGAATTACAGCCGAAGCCGTTAGAAAAATTAATTCTCTCTATGAAAAAAGGCAAAAATATATCGTTAATGCTTTATTCGAAAAATATGGCAAAGAGCTTGGCATGTCAGACACGGATATTGCAAAGAAAATAATGCTTATTCCAGGAAAAATGACATTCACGATTGACTTTAATTACCACAGAGACGAAAACGACCATTTGGTAAAAGACGGATTCACGATCGAGTGCATAGATTACGGAAATTATTCCGACGGAAACCTCGAAAACCTGAAAAATTTAATTAAAAAATAAAAAAATTCCACCGACAATAAAGTCGGTGGATTAATTTTTAGCTTTAAATATCACGTTTTTGGAAAGTAAACATTCCGATGATAGTAGGAACTACAAATGCTACAGCGCAAACTATCAAACCTTGTGTGATTTGATCGGTTGAAATTTCAAGCTGATTAAACACTCCTAAATATGTATAAGGCCAGTATTTCAAAACATCGAATTCCTCAACAGATAACATTCTTTTGAATACAATATTGATAATCGGCAAAGATTCCGACACAATTGTGCCGATGATAAGGTTAACAGTCATAGCTGCGCCGGTTGTTCTAATAATGAAACTAATCATTGTAAACACAGCCTGCATAGAAAACTCAACTGCAATAATAAGCCCGATCATGCGGAAAATTTCAAGATATTCAGTGCGGGTGATTTCTCCGATTCCCCAAAGAATGCTTCCTGTAACAAATCCTGCAAGTGCGCACAATAAAGTGTAAATAGTTGAAATAACCAATGCCATAATAAGCTTAGAAGTATAAACACTTATGCGGCTTTTGCCTGTGGTAATAATGTTTTTGATTGTTCCAAAAGAGAACTCACTAGCAACAAACATAGTAACCATAATGGTAATAAAAATTGCAGCAATTCCTATAGTGCGGCTAAAAGCTGACACACCTGAGAAATATAAACGATACATAGCCGGAAGCGAGTCAAAGTCCATGCCCATGCCTTGAAGTGAGTAATTAACAGTCATATTTTCAAGCACGGTAGACAAACAAGCAACAATAATTCCTAAAATTGCGCAGACATAAAATGATTTTCTTCTTAATAATTTGTAAAAATCAGCTCTTAATAAATTAAGCATCTTTCTTTTCTCCTTCCATAAGTTTTATAAAGTAATCTTCGCAGTCGCCCTCTTGTTTTGAAATAGATCCAACATTTATTTCATTCGCTTCAAGAGCAGAATTGATAGCTATCATTTGATCTAATTTTTCATAAATGTCAATGTAGCCTTTATGCTCTTCAACATCCGAAATTTCAAGTTCAGATTTAATAACTTCAGCTGCTTTTGCAGAATCATCAACTTTAACTCTGATGAATGGGCGCATTCTTTCTTTAAGTTCTTCGTTTGTGAATTGATCAACAAGTTTACCTTCTGAAATAACGCCGTAAGCAGTGCACATTTTTGAAAGTTCACCAAGAATATGGCTGGAAATGAGAACAGTAATGCCGGAATCTCTACTAAGGCTTACTATTAAATCTCTAATTTCTCTTATTCCCATCGGGTCAAGGCCATTGATAGGCTCATCTAAAACCAAAAACTCAGGTTCACCGATAAGTGCAAGAGCTATTCCAAGCCTTTGCTTCATACCCAAAGAAAAGTTTTTAACTTTCTTTTTGCCTGTGTCAGAAAGTCCAACTTTTTCAAGGATTTCACCTATAATAAGGTTATCTTTAACGCCTTTCATTAAAGCTTGAACTTCCATGTTTTGGCGAGCAGTCATGTAAGGATAATAAGCAGGGTTTTCAATAACAACGCCAAGCTTTTTGCGTCCTTCTGAAAGTTTGCCATCAAAAAGAGTAATAACGCCTTCTTTTGGTGCGGCAAGGCCTGCTATAAGTTTAATAACTGTGGTTTTTCCTGCACCGTTTCTGCCAACAAAGCCGTATATATCTCCCTTTCTGATTTTAAGGTCAACATTGTCAACTGCTTTTTTGCGACCATAAGTTTTGGTTAATCCACTGGTTTCAAGGATATACTCACTCATAAACTTCCTCCTATATATTTGATTATTTTTGTGTTTTCTACACTATAATACTATATCTAAATTCTCATATAGTCAAGAAAAATTTATATTTTATTATTTATTTTGAAAACTTTTATGAAGATACTTAATCATGTTGCTAACAATCGGTCCGGCGGATTTTATTCCAAAATCGCCATTTTCAACCACAACCGCAAAAGCCACGGGAAAAGACTTATCATAAGAAAAGCCAACCATCCAACCATGAGGAGTTTTGCCCTCGCCTATTTCAGCCGTGCCAGTTTTAGCGCACATATTTGGGAATTTCGATTCACCATAGTTGCTTTTCACGGTGTATCTCATCATTTCTTTGATTTTATCAGCAGTTGATGGGCTAAAAAAAGACGTAGTTTTCGGCGGTTCCAAGCTTACTTCTTTGTCATCCTGGCCAAAGCTCATAGACTTCACAATAAAAGGCTCAGTGCAAACACCAGAATTAGCAAGCGCACCCATAATTTTAACCATGTGCATGGGGTTAAGAGTGTTTGTGTATTGCCCTATTCCCGACCAGCCTAAATCGCCCCTTGTTGCGCTTTCAACATTATAAATACTTTTCGAAATTTCCAAATTGTCAAAATAAAGTGATTTATTAAAGCCCATTTCGTTCATTTTTTTAGTCATCGCATCTTTGCCAAGCTCAAGCGCAATATCGCAAAAAGCAATATCGCAAGATTTGCTAAGCGCCTCTTTAAGGCTGAGTTTGCCGTGGCTTTTCATGCAAGTTACTTTCTCGCCATCAACGATTTTAACCTTCTCGCAAGAAAAATTTCTCTTTTCAGCGTCAGGCATCAAGTCAAGCGCCGCAGCAGTCGTGAAAATTTTGAAAACCGAACCCGGAGTATAAGAAGAGTTCAAAACCCTGTTCAAATAAACTCCTTCGTATTTTTCGCTTTTCAAAGCTTCAGCACTCGGCCTTTCAAGAACATCATAAGTCGGCAAACTAACCATGCAAAGCACCTCACCGGTTAGATAGTTGTAAGCAACTGCCGCACCCTTTTAGCCCTTAAAATCATTGCTAACTTTTGCGCAAACCGAACCATCAAGAGTGAGCGAAATATTTTTGCTCATGCTTATAACTTCCGGCGCACCAAGGCCCGTCACTGCGTTGTAACCAAAAAGCTCGGAAGCATAATGGCTTTGAATTGAAGAAGGAATCAAAATCGAGCCATCACCTACCGTGTGAAGAAGCGCTGTTCTGACTGATTTATCTTCGCAGTAAGTTCTTTTTCCGTCGGTGACCCCAGCTAAAACGAGCCCGTATCTATCTGAAATTTTACCTTGAGAAGCAGTACCCTGCGAAAGATGCCTGTTTATATTCGAAAAAACCCAGGATTTTCCTTCGGTTGTGAATTCATAGCAAAAGAAGATAGTGCCCGCAAAAAATGCGCACACAATCAAATACAGCATCAGAGACCTAATTCTCATATTTCTCATAATAAATACCTTTTACTTTCATTTTTTTAATCCGTAAGTGCGTTCATCTGCAGCTTTTATGAATGCAAGCAAACCCCACATCGAAACGAGGCTCGAACCGCCAAGGCTCACAAACGGAAGCGTAACGCCGGTTAGAGGAAGCAAATCAATGCTGCCAAAAACGTTCATCATCATTTGAACAATCATGATTCCAGCTGCACCGCACGCTGCGATTGAATAGAAAGCAGACCTACTCCTAGCGCTCACGAGCCTTGCGTAAATTGCAATAAGCGCAATAGAAATCGTGACGGTAAACCCGAAAATCATGCCCCATTCTTCGCAAAGAACGCCAAAAACTAAATCGCTCGGGGCAGCAAAAACATATTTAAGGCAGCCTTTGCCAATTCCCATTCCAATCATTCCGCCGCTCGCCAAATAAGCAAGAACTCTCGATTGCTGGTAGCCAACATCTCCAGTGTGCTCCCAAACATGCCTCCAGGCTGAAAACCTGCCCAAGACATAAGGCTTGAACTTTAGAATAAGCGCAACGCCTATCAAAGCCGAGGCAAGCATCAAGAAAACCGTTCTGACGCTGCCTGAACGCATGAAAGAAATCACGATAAACGCCGCGAAAAATATGCAGGCCGTTCCGAAATCTCCCATGAGGAAAAGCGCGCCCATGCAAATGCAAGAAAACAAAATAAATTCAGTCAAATTCTTCGTTGTTTGAAGCGAACGAAGCGTCGAAGCCCCAAAGAAAACAAACGCAACTTTAACGAATTCTGAAGGCTGAATCGACAACCCGCCTATCATAATCCAGTTTTGGGAACCGTTTTTAATCTTACCAAAAATCAAGTTCACCGCTAAAAACAAAATCGCTAGCAAAGCTATGTACGGGCGGCACTTTGTTGCAAAATCAGGGTTTTGAATGAACAAAATAAGCAAACTGAAAAGCACAAGCCCCGCAGTGAGGGCAATGATTTGCATGTAAGCCACAGACATGTTAACCGAAGATGAAACTGTTATTCCAATAACACTAAGGAAAAACGCAAGAATCTCGAGCTCGAAGTTTGCTCTTCGAAGGCCGTAGCGAGTTATGGCATAATAAGACCAGAAAATTCCTTCGATAATTCCAAAAACGGCGATGTGGTTAATGCTAAAACTTTCGCTGTAAAAACTGAGCTGGAAAAGCGCAAGGGCATGAAATATCATCACAAGAACCATCAAAAATAAGGGGTGATAAACGCCTGCATTTGTTTCTTTTAAAGTATTCGTGGCTTGATTTTTCGGCGCTTTGCAAAGCGTAAATTTCATCCCACCGATTTTAATAACGTCATTCACGCAAACCTTTTTTTCGCCGTCAATCTGCCTGCCGTTTAAGAAAACTCCGCCTTTTGAATTGGTGTCGGCGATCATCCAGCCCTCTTCCCTCCTATAAAGGACCGCATGATCTCTCGAAACCGCCTGTCTGTTAACAACAACATCGCAAAGTTTATTCCTGCCGATAGAATTTTCCCAGTAAGTAATCGGGATATGCTCTTTATTAAGATGATCATAAAGCGTGATGAGAACTCTTCTTTTGCTTAAATTCCTGAAAAGAGAATCAAAAACAGCATAAACAATGATAATTGCAAGAAGCGGAATGACGAGCTGCGAAACATAAAGAGTCATTGAAATTAAAATATTATAAACTTGAAAAAAGTTCGAAATAACTGAGCTAAAAATTTACGTTTCCTCCTTTGGTGGTCAATGCCTTACTAAAACCGACTTCGCTGAAGAAGCCAATTTCTTAAATTCTTTGCTTCTAAAGAAAATTAAAACATTTAAAGCGTTAGGAATAATCAAGCAAACGATAAAATTAACCGAAACGCACGCGACCAAACCAGCGCTTTGAGAATCCACGTGGAACCTTATCAAAAGACCAGAAAGGCCTTCTTTGAAATTTTGAATAAACGCTAAATTGTTGCAAATTAAATATGAAATTCCAACATAAACCGTGGTAAGAAGCGTGTAAAAAGCGAATTTATAATGGTAAGGCTTTGAACTTCTGTGAAATACCATGCTGTAAACAAGATACGGCTGAACAATATAAGGATTCAAGAATATCCCGATTATATTTCCAAGCATAACGCCCGAAACGCCCATTGGCTTAACAAGAAAATAAGAGCAAATCAAGGTTATAAGCGATCCCACAAGCGAAATATATTTGTCCGGATCGTAAATTCCAGCGCTGATTTTCGCCATAGCCAAAGACTGGCGAATGCCGTAAATATAAAGGTAAGCCGCAATAAAAAGGACCGTTGTAATATCAAAAGCCGAGCCAACGCCTGTCCAAAGCTCGATGAAAGGCGTTATAACGCACACAAACGCGCTTATTCCAAAAGAATAAATCAAAAAATTCAAGAAATAAAGGGCATTAAAATTGTTATAAATCTTCTCTTTAGCCGTGGAAGTATTCTAAAGGTTGCCAAAGCTCGCAACAATACTGTTAAAAATTTCATTGGTTATGGTCATAACTGCTGTTACGATAAGCATGTAGTTATTGTAAATTCCGGTTTCTTTAAGTCCAACGCCCTGAACGATTATAAGACTTGAAAGACCCGTTGCACCAAAAGCAGAAATTTTATGAAGAAGCATTGCTTTTATATTTCTGAAAAGGTCTTTCTTTTCTATATCAGGCAAGTCGCTTTTCTTTTTCAAATCTATGAAACCGTAGTTTTTATCGAATCTATAAGAAATCCATATATTTTCAACCAGCCTGCAAGCAATCCTGCAAACTAAGTAAGCTTCAAACGAACAGAAAATTTTAAGAACAGCAATTTGAGAAATAAACATTAAAATTTGCGCAATAATGTGAATCAAATTATTCACATAATTTTTCTGGTCAGCAATAAACATTGACCGTTTGTAAGAAAATAAATAAGAGGCAACAACATCCAAAACATAAAGGATAAATATTTGAATAAGCCAGGTTTTAGAAAAATCTTCCTTAATCAGCTGAACAACAAAGTAAGCAACAGAAATTCCAAGGCCCAAAACCGTCATTGAAATAATCACATACGATTTGCGAAGGAAGCAAAGAATCGAAGAAACCTGCGCCCAATCCTTGCAAGCAATCGGCTTATAAAGCTTATAAACTATTCCAACGCCAAGCCCCATTTCAACTATCGCAAGCGCAGAAATAACGCTTGTGAAAGTGCCGTCAATTCCAACATATTCAAGCCCTAGAATCTTCGCAAAAATTTTGCGAGTAACAAATGAGCCAACAAACAAAATGCCGTAAGATATACAGCTGACTATAATATTTTTTATTGAATTTTCCGTTCTCATATTTATCCTTTCTGCCCTTCACAGCTTGCCTAGCAAACCGTTATAACTCCTCGTGGGTTAATTCCTGCTGTTTTAAACCCAGCAAGCATATTTTCATAATCTGCATAGTAGCATTCAGTGCATTTTTCAACGATTATTATTTCTTTGCAAACCTTTGCATATTCAAGCGCTTCAGCTTTGGTGAGAATTGAATTTAAAGAAACTAAGATTAAATCAAATTCAGATTTATATTTCAAAAGGTCATTTTCGAAATTTTCAGCCAGACCGCTAGCATTAACAATTTTCACGTCTTTTAAGTCTAAAGAATTTTTAGCTTCGCCATCGAAGCAAACGTTCACGACCAAAGTTTTAACCTTTTTGGAAGCTTCCTGGCCAATCATTCCTACTATCTCACTAAGATTGCAACTCGACGAAACAAAAGCGAAAACGCTTTTCTTTTCTTCTTTTAAAGCGCAAATCAAATTATTTGCAATATTTTTGTAGCTTTCTTTTTTGCTATAATTAGATTCTTTTTTAAAACCAAACATTATGTATTCTCTCCTTTATTATTTATCTTTTATTTCGCCTATTACAGGGACATCATAAGCAGCAAAATCGGATTTTCTGTTCATAGTTGGATTTAAAAATGCTTTAAAAACCAGGGCAAAAACCAAGAGAATCATAATTCCAATAACAGGAACAAATATATTTTTAATGCAAACTTTCACTATTTTTTTCTTGCCAGAAAAAGAAGTTACTACGCTTTTTGATTCT
>USIK01000027.1 GCA_900554775.1 uncultured Oscillospiraceae bacterium | reverse complement strand
CCGTCCCAAGGTCATCAATAATAAGCAAATCGCAATCCAAAAAGTAATTTCTGCTTTCAAAAATTTCGCTGCCGGAAGATTTAAACCGCTCCTTTTCCATGCTAGCAGTCATGTTGTGCGCCGAGGTGTAAATCACGCTGAAACCTTTGCTCACAACTTCGCTTGCAATTGCCATTGAAAGGTGCGTTTTGCCAAGGCCAGTTTCGCCCATAAAAAGCAAATTCTTCGAGTTTTTGCCAAAGTTTTTCGCATAATCGGAGCAATAATTAAGAATACTCCTCATGCGCTTTTGAGCCGAGGGTTTGCCTTCATCGGGGTAATAATCCAGCGAGAAACCTCGAAAACTGCAGCCTGAAACAGGCGCCATGTCGCTTAATTTTTTATAAGATTCTTTCTTTAAAAGATTTTTCATACAAATGCACATTTTGCCATCAATGAAACCTTCGTCATTGCAAAGCTTGCAAGCAAAATCGGGCTCGAGATAATTCTTCGGGAGCCCTGCGCGCAAGATAATTTCAGCGAGCTCTTCTTTTAAATTTTCGCTTTCCTTTTTAAGGCTTTCAAGAGCTTCTTTGACGTTTCTTCCTTTCAAAACTGCTTTTGCAATTCCAACCGACATAAGCCCCAAAGATTTTTCGATTTCTCTGGCTCTGGGGAAGCGTGAATAAAAAATTTGCTTTTTCTTTTCAAGGTCGTCTGCGGCTTTGAGCCTCATTTCATAGAGTCTGTTTTCAACTTTTTCGTATATTTCTCTGTTGTAACTCATTTGCACTTCCCCTTCGCTTTTTATTCGTCTTTAAAAATGTTATAGTTTATAAACTCTTCAATGTTATATGACCGAGCGCTGCTGCTTGACCTTTGACTTTTGAATTTATTTTTGCTTTCTTTCGCTTGTTCCAAAGTGAATATCCCCTTAGCATACCATCTTTTGAGGATGCCGTCCATATACCTTATATTATATTTCCCTTTGGTGTCAACGCAGATGTCGTAAGCGTATTTAATAAGTTCGTCGCCAAGATGCCACTCATCATACCATTTAACAACGAGTTCTTCTTCGCTCGGCGTTGGGCTTCGGTGCTCAATTCCTATCAAGCCTTCAAAGCGCCTCCAAAATAGAGAATTTTTGTTAAGATTATTAATTTTATTTTCCGCTGCCTCAATGTTATCAACGCCCGAAATTGCCCAATTTATGCCCATTGTTTCGATGTATCGCATGTTGCCCTTGCCAATGCTCACAGCGTACTGAAGAAGCATTAAAATAACGTCAACCGGCAACCCCTGCGAATCATGCAGCATTATTAAAACTGCGCTGTCGCTGCTTGAAATCGGCCTGCCTAAAATCACTTCGGCTTCTTTCATTAGCATGCTTATCTCGGGCGATTCCTTTATTCTTGAAGCTATGTAAACTCCGCCGGGTTTCCTGCGGCTTATGTGAGATGGGCTTGCGGTTTGCTTGGTGCCTTCAGGTTTAACTTCATTTTCAGTTTTTTTGTTTTTACTTGGGAAGACTTCAAGCCTACTCCAAAACTCGAAAGCTGATTTAAACTCTTCAGGAGTGATCTTGAGCTCTTCGCAGGCTTCTTTTATGCTAAAAGATTTGTTCCTAAGCGCCCACAAAAGCACTTTAATTTGAACAAAATCAGCCGTATTTAAATATTTATCAACAACGCTGCAGGGAACCGCAAAAAGGAAGTCCCACTGCCCTAAACTAAGTTTATATTCCAAATTTTTCACCCGTCACTTTAACTGTTAATTTCGCTAAAATAAATTTCATACCAAACGAGGAAAATATAAATAGTCCAAACTTTACGGCTGTTGTCGGCTTTGCCTTCGTAATGCTCTTCGAGAAGCGCAAGAAGTTCATCGCAATTGAAAAACTTGTGAGCATTTTCAGAAAGGAACATCTTCTTGACGATTTCGTAGTATTTTTGGTCTCTAAGCCAAACTCTCGTCGGAACCGGGAAGCCGAGTTTCTTTTTCTGAGCTGTTTTTTCCGGCAGCCTTTTAAGAGCCGCAGTCCTTAAAGCGTATTTGGTGTTTTCTTTGCGAACTCTGAGGTTCGTCGGGAGCTTCGAAGCAACCTTAAAGACTTCTCTATCCAAAAACGGAACCCTAAGCTCAAGGGAATTTGCCATGCTCATTCTGTCCGCTTTCAAAAGGATATCGCCTATCATCCAGCTGTTAATGTCAACATACTGCATCTTGGTCACATCGTCGTAATCTTTAACTCTGTCATACAAAGCTTTGCATTTTTCATGCGGGTCACTTGCAAGGCTTGAATCCCTTAAAAGCTTTTCTTTGTCTTCTTTTGAGAACATGAAAGCATTGCCGATGAACTTCTCTTCGGTGCTCTTTGAACCTCTGATTATATAGTTCTTACCTTTAAACTTAAGCGGAATCTTTTTAACAAGATTTGCAAGGAAAATTCTAACGTTTTTCGGCAAAATTTTCTTGTAGATCTTGAAAGCATCCGGCTCATGATAAATGTTATACCCGCCGAAGAGCTCGTCCGCCCCCTCGCCTGAAAGAACAACTTAAACATATTCGCTTGCAAGCTTCGAAACGAAGTAAAGCGCAATGCAAGAAGGGTCCGCTAGAGGTTGGTCCATATGATACTGAACCTTTTTAATCGAAGACCAAAACTCTTCTGAAGAAATTATCTTGTGATGGTGCTCAACTTTGATTTTTTCAGAAAGCTCCTGAGCCCAGGAAACTTCGTTGTATTTTTCGCCGAAGTCAAATCCAACCGTAAAAGCCTTTTGACCTTCGAAATAAGAAGCCACATAGCTTGAATCAATTCCGCTGGAAAGGAAGCATCCAACTTCAACATCGCTTATTCTGTGAGCTTCAACCGAATTTTTGAAAGCTTCTTCTATTTCTTTCGTTGCAGTTTCAAGATCAAGCGTTTCGTCGGCTTCGAACCTTGCTTCGAAATATCTTTCTATTTTAACTTCGCCGCTTAAATCATAAGTGAGCGTGTGCCCCGGCATAAGGCAGAAAACGCCTTCGAAGAATGTTTCCGGCGGGAGCGAATACTGGAATGAAAGATAGTTATCAAGCGCTTTTTTATTAAATTTCTTTTCAAACCCTGGGAAAACAAGAATGCTTTTAATTTCGGAAGCATAAACAAAATTTTCCCCGATTTTAGCCCAGTGAAGCGGCTTTATTCCAAAGGGGTCTCTTGCCAAAAAGAGCGATTTATTTTTTCTATCCCAAATTGCAAAGCCAAACATGCCTCTTAACTTTTTGACAAGGTCTTTCCCCCACTCTTCAAACCCATGAACCAAAACTTCAGAATCCGTTTCGGTGTAAAATTTATGGCCTTGCGCTTCGAGTTCTTCCCTTAAAGTTTTGTAGTTATAAATCTCACCGTTAAAAGTTAAAACCAATGTATTCGATTCGTTATAAATAGGCTGTTTGCCGCTGTCAAGGTCAATTATGCTAAGGCGCCTAAAGCCCATAGAAATATCTTTATCAAGAAAATAACCCGAATCATCAGGGCCTCTGTGAGTTATTATCTCTGTCATATTTTCTATTACCTTTGAATTATTCGGAGTATCTCCGACGAATCCGCAAATTCCACACATATTAGCATTTCCTCCGTTTTGTTTTTCTCGTGCTTAAAGATTATACCACGAAAGCTTTTTTCTTACAATTCTGTATTTTTGGTGAATTTAAAATTTTAACCACATTGGAATTTTATATCACAAATATATGGTTTTGCAAAAATAATCAAATTATCATTGATAAAATTTTGTATAAATTATATAGCGCTAATTGTTTGTTGCAACAAACATCATGAATCAGAAGAAAAATTATGGAAAAAGTCTATAAAAATATTTCGACAATTAGCGATGTAAAATACAAAGGATTTCATCCTATTGACAAGAAAAAATTTATCAAAAAAATAAATGAAAATATCAAAAACTTCAATAATTGCTAGAGAAGCACAGCATTGAGCCAAATTCAAACCACGGCTGAAAAAGCCCTCAAACTCAAAGAGCTGGTAAAACCGCAAAAACCAAACCAACAGGTCCAGCCCCGCCGCCACCTCCAAAAGGCCTAAGCACCCCCTGCATCAAAGAACCAAGCAAAGAAAAATCCTGCAGATTCCAACTCAGCAGGAAATAATAATAAACAATCAAAACAAAGTTCTAATATGACTGAAGGTCTTCTTAAATCAATTAAAGGGCAAGAAATTAAAATCGGTAAAGGGCAGAAAATCTAAAAGGAAAAATAAAAGCAGAAACCCACAAGATCTGGCAGAAATGCTAAGAAAGACAATGGCCATGAAAAGAGAAGACATTGCATATGATGACGAAACCGAAGACGACGAACCATGGCCAGATGAATAAAAACAGAGTTAATTTGATTCACGTTGGCTCGAATACAAGCAACGTAAAAAATGAGTTATTTGAAAGAATCTTTTAAAATATTGATTGATTTTTTCTCAAGCCTTGAAACATAAGACCTTGAAATTTTAAGCCTCTGCGCAACTTCGCGTTGCGGCAGGGGTTTGTTGCCGCCTAAACCATATCTTAAGCATATGATTATTCGCTCCCTTGGGTTTAAAAGACTCAAAATTTTCCTGTTTAATTTTTGAATGTCCATTTTCAGGTCAATTTCATCTGCAATTGATTTATCGCAAGCGATGGTGTCTATAAGCGTTAAAGCATTACCGTTTTTATCGGTTTCAATCGGTTCATCCATTGAAACATCAAGCGACGACTTATTAGCCGACCTAAAATACATTAAAATTTCATTTTCGATGCATCTTGCAGCATAGCTCGAAAGCCTAACGCCTTTGTCAGGTTTAAAAGTGTTAACGGCTTTAATAAGCCCAATTGTCCCAATTGAAATAAGGTCATCGCAGTCGTTACTTCTCATTCTGTATTTTTTCGAAATATGCGCAACTAATCTTAAATTGTGATTTATAAGTTTATTTTTAGCATTTTCATTTCCTTCAGCAAGCATTTTAATGTATTTAGTTTCATCTTTTTTCGAAAGCGGCCTCGGGAAAGAATTTTGAGAAACAACATGAAGCGCCAGAAACGGTAAGTTAAAAATCAGTTTTGCTAGACTTGCCCACCACATCAAATCACCTAGCCTTAATGCAAATTAAAGTATTACAATTAAAGATATGAATAATAAGCTCGATTTGTGCATGTACGATTATTGATTATATCTTAAAAAAGTGATATCTTATTTTTACAATATAATTTTTTGGTGAAGTATATGAAAAATGAAATTGAAACTCAAAAAATAATCTCAACTTTAAAAGAAACTTATCCAAACGCCACATGCGCTCTTGTTTATTCCTCGCCGCTTCAGCTTTTGATTGCAGCAAGGCTCTCAGCGCAATGCACCGACAAAAGAGTAAACATGGTCACTCCCGAGCTTTTTGCTAGATTTAAGTGCGCCAAGGATTTCGCAAATGCCGCTAAAGAAGAAGTTGAAGCCATCATAAAGCCTTGCGGGCTTTACAAAACTAAAGCCAGAAGCATCATTGGAATATGCAAAAAAATAATTTCGGATTTCAACGGCGAAGTGCCCTCAAAAATGGAAGATTTAACTTCTCTTCCTGGAATAGGCAGGAAAACGGCTAACCTCGTCCGGGGTGAAATTTTCGGCAAGCCAGGGATAATCGTTGACACTCACTTTTCAAGGGTTACAGGCCGAATTGGCTTTCATAATTTGAAAAACCCTGTGAAAATAGAAAAAGAAATGAAAAAAATAATCCCCGAAGAAGAAACTTTGAAATTCTGCCATAGAATAGTTATTCACGGCAGGAACATATGCAAAGCAAGGAAGCCCCTTTGCGAAGAGTGCCCTCTTAAAAAAATGTGCGATTACAGCATACGAAAGGAAAATGAAAAATGAGCTCAAAGTTTTATGTTACCCTCGCGGAAATAATTGAAGAAATATCTTTTAAAATAGCTCATATGCCCCAAGACCCTTCCAAAATAAAAATAACCTCAAGAGACGTAAGCAGGCTTGGCCTGCAGCTCATCGGCTCACTTGCGGACTTCGATAATTCCAGGATTCTAACCATGGGAGTAAGCGAAGACCACTTCTTATCTACCTTAGAATCAGACGAAATTTACAAATCAATCGAAGCGATTTTGTCGCTTAAACCTCCGGTTTTAATCATCACCGCAGGCATCAAACCTATCCCTGAAATACTCCAAGTAGCCGAAAAATATCACGTGCCGGTTTTAACTTCAGACGATTCTGCCGCAGAAGTGACAAGTGCACTAGGCCCATTTTTAAACCTCAAGCTTGCGCCGAGAATAACTCGTTCAGGCGGGTTCATGAATGTTCATGGTGAAGGAGTTTTGTTAATCGGCGAAAGCGGAATAGGAAAAAGCGAGACTGCTATCGAACTTTTGAAAAGAGGCCACAGGCTCATTTCGGACGATTTGGTTGAAATAAGAAAAATAAGAAAAAACACTTTAATAGGTTCTTCGCCGAAAAATATACGTCATTTTATTGAAGTTCGAGGCATAGGAATAATAAATGCAAGAACAATTTTCGGAATTGGCGCTGTTAAAATAAGCGAAACCATTGACATTGTTGTGAATCTGGAATTTTGGAAAGACGAAAAAGAATACGACCGCATTGGCGAAGAAGTTTCTTACACTGAAATTCTGGGTGTTAAAGTTCCTTACGTAGATATTCCCGTAAGGCCCGGAAGAAACCTTGCAATGCTCGTTGAAATTGCCGCGATGAACAACAGGCAGAAAAAGCTAGGCTACAACGCCGCGAAAGACCTTTTTAAAAACCTTGGTATGGAATACCCTGAATCGAAAAACCCAAAAATAAAAAAATGCATCTGGGATATATAACCTAAAAGGAGAAACATGGAAAAATTAAATGCAAAATATGAAAATATTATAAATCTTTCAAAAACTTTAAACTGCAAATTCCTAGAAAACGAACCGCTAAAAAAGTACACTTCGTTTAAAATTGGTGGGAATGCTGACGTTGTTATTTTCCCGAAAAACGAAGGAACTTTAAAAGCTCTGATGAAAGAAATAAAAAAAGAAAGCCTCCCCTATTTCGTTTTGGGCAAAGGCTCGAATTTATTGGTCGCTGACAGCGGTTTTAGAGGCGTTGTTTTAATTTTAGATGCCGAATTTAAAACTATCGAAAAAGAAGGCAGCATTCTCTGCTGCAAAGCGGGCGCTCCTTTGGCTAAAGCTTGTGTTTTTGCTATGCAAAACGGCCTTTCAGGCCTTGAATTTGCTTGGGGGATTCCTGGTTCTTGCGGCGGTGCGCTTTACATGAATGCGGGGGCTTACGGCAGCGACATGTCAAACGTCATTTTGGAAGCAACGCACCTAAATGAAAAAGGCGAGCTTGAAACCTTAACTAAAGACGAAATGGAGCTTTCTTACCGCAAAAGCATTTATTCAAAAAAGCCTTTTATTATAACTTCAATGAAGCTGCTTTTGAAAAAAGACGATCCCAAAGAAATCAAAAAAAGAATGTATGAAATAATATCAAAAAGGAAAAGCAAGCAACCGCTCGAATTTCCAAGCGCTGGAAGCACTTTCAAAAGGCCAGGAAATGGCTTTTATGCAGCAGCACTTATTGAATCGGCCGGGCTTAAAGGAACTAGCGTCGGCGGCGCGGCAGTCAGCAGCAAGCACTCGGGCTTCATAGTAAATAAAGGCGGCGCAACCGCAAGTGACGTTGCCGATCTTGTTAGAATCGTTAAAGAAAAAGTTTATGAGCAAAATAAAATAAACCTTGAATGCGAAATCAAAACCTTGGGAGACATTAAAATTTAAAAATTGCGAGGGAATTATGAATTCATTTGCAAGCAAAGTTAAAAATGAAATATCATCCGTCAAAAATGAAAATTTGCAAGAAGCCGCGGCAAAACTGCAAGGAATGCTCGTTTTTGGAGGAAAATTTAAAGATGAAAGCTTTTTGGTTTCTTATGAAAACAAAGAAGTAGCCGAAAAGCTCTCCTCGCTCATTTCTTTTGCGTTACCGCTTCTTAAGCTAAAAAAAGAAACCCTTAAAACCGCGAAAAAGACTTTGTATTTATTCAAAATGGATTCAAACCAAAAGATTTTGAAGGATTTAATTTATTCCAAGCCTCAAAACCTAGAAGCTTTTATTTCGGGCGCATTTTTATCGTGCGGGAGCATAACTAACCCGCAGGTTGATTACCATCTTGAATTTCATTTATCTTCAGTGGAGTTGTGCAATACTCTCATGAATGCTCTTAAAAACCTCGAGCAAATTAAGCTAGACCCCAAGATTATAAAAAGGCGCGGCAGCTATTTTGTTTACATAAAAGGAAACGAAAAAATAAAAGATTTCCTAGTTTTAATCGGTGCGAATTCCTGCGCTATGGAGTTCATTCAGGTGAAAATGATAAAAGAAGTCAGAAACAACATCAACCGAACTACGAATTTCGAAACCGCTAACCTTTCGAAAATCACGGGCTCTTCTTCAGAACACATAAAAGCCATTAAAAAAATTATCAGGCATAAAAAGCTCGAAAGCCTACCTGAAAATTTAAAAGAGATCGCAAAATTAAGGCTTGAAAACCCTTACGTTTCTTTGAAAGAGCTTTCAAACCTTTGCGAAAAGCCGGTGAGTAAATCCGGCGTGAACCACAGGCTTAAAAAATTAATTGAAATAGCAGAAAATCTTTAATAATCAAACCAGTTTTTCCCTTAGCTCTTTTATCAAGGCTTTTTCTCTCCTTGAAACCTGAACCTGCGTCATACCTAGCTTTTTCGCCACTGACGCCTGCGTTTCAAGCTTGAAAAACCTCAGGTAAATGAGCTTTTTGTCGTCCGGTTTAAAGTTTTGCATCGCACCGGATAAAGCTACCCTAAACGAAATATTTTCATCTTCAAATTCTGCTGCAGGCTCCTTGTTTTTTTGATTATCATCGTCAAGCGAAACAAGGGGTTTATTTATTTCAAGGGCCTCCAAAACCTGCTCTGTGTCAACGCCTAAAGCCGCACAAATTTCATTTATGCTTGGTTCTCTTGCGTTTTCGGCGGCAAATTTTTCACTGAATTTTTTTATTTTAAACGAAAGATCTTTTAAATTTCGGCTCACTTTCAAAAGATTATTATCCCTGAAAAAAGCCCTGATTTCGCCCAAAATCACAGGAACGGCATAGGTTGAAAACTTGATATTTCGTGAAGAATCAAAATTTTTTGCTGCTTTAATTAGCCCGATGCACCCGCACTGAAAAAGCTCATCGTATTCAGCAGTTTTGCCCCTGAATCTTTGGCAACAAAGGTGCACTAGACCTAAATTTTCTTCGATATCTATTTTATTTTTCATTCTTCACAGTTGGCTTGCGAATTATGAATTTTTGAAGCGTAACGCTCGTGCCTTTTTCGGGCTTTGAAATAACTTTTTTTTTGTCCATGAAACTTTGCATATCCGCAAAACCAAGACCGGATCTTTCGCTTCCGCCGGTTGTGAAAAGCGGCTCCATA
>USIK01000026.1 GCA_900554775.1 uncultured Oscillospiraceae bacterium | reverse complement strand
GTAATTCAAGGCCGCATTTTGAAACCGGAAATAACCAAACCCAAGACCCGTATTCCGGAATGAACAAAAACGACGAAGAAAGACCACAAGTTAATTTATAAAGCAAAAATAAAGCAGGCAATCACTGATTTTTTAGTGGTTGCCTGTTAAAATTAATCTTCTTTTTTCTCTTTTGGTTCGCTTTTTACTTCAGCTTCGATGATGTCGCTTCTTTCTGGCATCGCTAGCGCGCAGATGAGGTAAGCCAGCACCCCTAAAATTCCCCCGCACAAAAGCGTTATTAAAATCCAGCCTACTCTCACTAAAGTTGAGTCTATGTCAAAATATTCTGCTATTCCTCCGCAAACTCCCAGGATTTTTCTGTCAGTTTTCGAGCGTGTCAATTTCTTTTTCATTTTTTCAACCCCTTCTTAAATTTTGCTCTCAAATATGTATCATATTCAATTTTATATTTCTTTTGAAATTTTTCAAGAACATTTACATATTTGTTTAATTTTATCATGTTTTTTGCATGAATTTGAAATTTCTCATAATTAAATCCTCCTTGCAAAAGATAATAAAGCGAAAATTCACTGTAAAAATCATCATACAAGGAGGAAATCATCTAAGTAATTTAAAATTATTTTTCTGTTTTTTTGCTTTTTATGGCTTTTATTATTTTGTCGATTGCATCAGGCGCCATTGAAATTATTCTGTCAAGCGTTGTGTTACTGAATGATTCAATTTGAATGAGCTTAATTTCTTCGCCTTTTATAATCAAAAATGCGACAGGAATTATGTTAGCTCCCATGCCGTTTCCGCCGCCGAACATATCTTTTGAACTTTTGGATGAAAAATCAGATCCGCCGGAAGCAAAGCCGTAGCTCACTTTTGAAACAGGGATAACCACAGTGCCGTCAGGAGTTGTTATTTCTTTGCCGATGACTGTGTCAGCGTTGACAGTTTCTTTTAATCTTTCAAGAGAAGAATTCATTAAGTTTTCAACTTTTTCACTCATTTTTAATCACCTTCATATTTTAAATTTTTAATGGTCCCCACATATTTAAACAAGAAATAAATCATGTAAATAGGCCGCAATTTTATGTCTAAATTCATCACCAAAGAGCTTTTTTCACTCATGAAATCCGGCGAAACATTAACTTCATAATTAATAGGTTTCTTTGAGCAGCAAATTGCCGAAAACGCCGAATAAACGGCCCCGGAAGCTTGTCCATAATGAGTGGCGGTTTCGAAGGGGTCGCTGCCACCAACTTTTAGTTTAAATGTCAAATCTTCAATCTCTATTTTGTTTAAAATGTTCAAAACCAATTCTTTCGATGCCTTCATCAGGTTTAAAAAGTAATGAATGCGGTCAATCAAGCTTTTGCTCTCTGCGCTTTTTTGGTTGCTGATTTTTTTCTCTTCTTTGGGCTTTTTCTTTTTCGCTTTATTTTTAGATTTGCCTTTAATGCTAAATTTAATTCCAAAAATTTTCATGAAGATTCCCAATTTCCCGTCATAATTTATTATCAAATGGAACGGAACGAGCAGGAGCAAAGTCAAAAAAGCTATGATTGCTAGAATAATATAAAGTAAAACCATAATAATTTCACCACGATTCGATGATGGATTTAACATTTTAGATATTTCCTGAAATAGCGCTATATATACTCATTAATTCTAAACATTGAAAAATGGCACATGCGTTGCTCTTATCACGAAATTGTAAAGCACGGTTTGAGTTAAACCGATAAATCCGTCGAAAACACCCAAAAGAATCAAAAGTATCATTATCCATGTTATTGCCGAAATGTTTTTATAGTATTTAATCATTATTCTTTCAGGAATAAAAGATTGAATTATTTGGAATCCTGCCATTGGAGGAATAGGCAAAAGGTCGATTGCCGTGAGGTAAGTGCTTATTGCAATATAAGCCAAAATGAATTTGCTGACCAAAATTGCAGCTGTGCTTGAAGGAATAAAAGGCGTGAAATTTAGCAGCACCCCGCCAACTAAAGACGCTAAAATGTTTGCAATTGGGCCTGCAAGCGCAACGAAAGCCATGTCTCTGTGAGGATTTTCGAAATTGTTTGGGTTTATCGTTACAGGTTTCGACCATCCGAAATTAAAAAGAAGCATGCAAATTGCCCCTGAAGCCGAAAAGTGCGCTAGAGGGTTTAGCGTTAAGCTTCCTTCGTTTTTTGCGGTGTCATCGCCGAGCTGATAAGCCACCCAGGCTTTGGCAAATTCGTGCAGCGGTAAAACTAAAAAGGTTATTATTAAAATAGCCATTATTTTTAAAATAAGGTCTGTAAAGGTTAGCCCCGGTTGTAAAAACCACATTTTAAATTCACCTCCTGATAAGAACTATATCACACTTGGATATATAATTTCAAATAATTATAAACTTTTTAGTTTAAATATTGAAGTATTAGGGTAGTACCAAGAAAGAATTTGTTTATAGTTTGATCCGTTTTTTGCCATGTATTGTGCGCCCGTTTGGCTCATTCCAACGCCGTGGCCGTAGCCTTTCACTGTGAAAATAAATGCGTTTTTTTCTTGGTTATAAGTTAAATCAAAATCAGATGAACGCAGCGAAAACATTTTGCGAATTTGCGTTCCTTTAAAGTTTTTTGAGCATATGTTTATTTCTTTGACCATCCCGCCTTTGGTTCTTTCGGGCGATTTCACCCAGCTCGAAGGCTCACCTTCGAAATTTAAATCTTTTTCTTGGTTTTTAAGAGCTTTTTTGAAGTCGCCTAGATTGATTTCAAGCGTTGTTTCGTAGTCTTTTGCGAGCTTATCGCCTGGGCTTTCAACGTTGGTTAGATATTTTAAATCTCCGCCGAAAACATCTTCGCATTTTTCGGTTTCGCCTGAAGAAATTGCATGGTAAGCCGCCAAGATTAAATCCCCGTTTTCTTCTTCAATAACTTCCGGGAAGACTTCATCAACGCACTTTTTTATTTTTGAATAATATTTTTTGAAGTTGCTGTTCCATTTAGTTTTCATGCGTTCTTTCGGGATGTAATTCAGCTGCTTTTCAGTGTTAACGGTGAAGTCGTAGCTTTTATTCGAGGCTTTTGCTTTTGCTCTTTGCCTTGAAAAATAGGTGTAAGAGGCCACCGCCTGAGCCTTCAAGGCTTCGTCTTCGTACAGCGCCGGCATTTCGGAAGCAACGACTCCGCAAACGAAGTCTTTATCTTTAATTTTCATTATTTTTCCGTTTGATTCGTCAAGAACTGAAAAATAATTCGATGAAACATTTTCTTCTTTAATCTCACTGCAGGATTCTTTTAGATTTAAATTTTTCTTTTTCCCGCAGACTGACAAAAGCGGTATGAAAATCATGAATATCATCAAAAAAAATAAAACAATAATTTTTCTTTGTAAGCGTTTACTCATAATCGTGCACGTCCTTTGATTTTTTTAGTATTATTAATGATTAAATTTAGCACAGTTGCTGTTGACTTTAGGTTTGCCTTACTATAAACTGTAGTTATATATTGGCCGTATAATAATTTATATGGACGAGATATTTAAGTTATGTTCAAAAAATTAAATTGGGAGGTAGTAAAATTGTTCTCTAAATTAATGTGGCTATTGTCAGGAATTTTGGTTTTGGTGTTTGTACCTTTGAAAATCGCTTCGGCGTTTTACCCGATGGATTTTGTCGAATCAGGCTATTTCATAGGTTTGTTTTTAGTGATTTTGGTGGCTATGTATGTGATTTCTAAAGTCACTAATGTGAATATCGAAAATTTGGAAGTTAAAAGGAATATCCCGCTTGGAATTCTGAGCCTTATCATTTCGGCTTGCTTTTATTTTTGCATTTCAAGTTTTTTCAACGACACAACCCTTTATGACTTCGAATGGCAGCCTGTTTTGATGGCACTTTTGTCAATCTTTTCAATCGTGAGCTTTTTAATTATGGCTTATGTTCATTTTTCAGGGAAAAACGTATTCCCGCAACTTTCGTTTTTCTTGTTTTGCCCTGTTTTTTGGTTTGCGCTTGACATGATTCTTTTCCTTTCGATTCAAAATGATAATTCAGATGTTTACGACATTGCTCTCACGGCGTTTTTAGCGCTTTTCTTCCTTTATTACACTCTGGTTTATTCAACTTCTTCCGAGCGCAATATTGTGAAGTCGGTTGTCCTTTATGGCTTGCCTGCATTTGCGCTTATGCTCATCAAATGCGTGCCAGTAATGATAAAGTGTTTAAATCACAGCGAAGACTTGACCAATGCTCAAGTTTCAACCTGCGCTATGGAAGCTGCAGTTTCGTTCTATGCGCTTGTTGTTGTCATCGAAGCTTTCAAGCAAATTTCAGAAAGCAGTTTTGCGGAAAACAAATAAAGTTTTAAACATATAATTAAAGTGTAATTTTTTTTAAAGAGGTGCTGGTTTATGGCAATTAAAATAGGAATAAACGGTTTTGGAAGAATAGGAAGGATGGTTTTAAGAGCGGCTCTTGAAAGGCCAAAGCTTTTTGAAGTTGTTGGAATTAACGACCCGTTTGTAACATCGGAATACATGGCTTATTTGATGAGCTACGATTCAGTTCACGGGAAGCTTAATCATGAAATTAAAGGCGAGAATGGGATTCTTTACATCGACGGAGCTCAAATTAACACTTTTTCTGAGAAATCTCCGGCGAATATTCCGTGGTCGCATGTTGGAGCTTCTTACATCGTTGAGTCAACTGGCGTTTTCTGCACAACCGAGGCAGCTAGCGAGCATTTGAAAGCAGGGGCTAAAAAGGTTGTTATTTCCGCTCCGGCTAAAGATAGCGCGACGCCAACCTTCGTTTGCGGCGTTAACCTTGAAAAATACGAAAAGAGCATGAACGTTGTTTCGAATGCTTCTTGCACGACGAACTGCTTGGCTCCTCTTGCAAAGGTTATAAACGATGAGTTTGGAATCGAAGAGGGCTTGATGACAACCGTTCATGCAACGACCAACACTCAGTGCACAGTTGACGGCCTTTCCAAGAAAGATTGGCGTGGCGGACGCGCTGTTGCAGGAAATATCATTCCTTCTTCTACTGGCGCTGCAAAGGCAGTTGGGCTTGTAATCCCTGAGCTTAAAGGCAAGCTCACTGGAATGTCTTTCAGGGATCCTGTTTTGGATGATTCGGTTGTTGACCTCACTTGCAAATTTAAAAAAGCAGCTTGCGCATCCGATATTTTCTATGCTCTTAGGCTCGCTTCAGAAGGCAAAATGAAGGGAATCCTCGGCTACACAGACCAGCCTCTTGTTTCTAGCGACTTCATAGGAGACAGCAGAACTAGCATCTTTGATGAAAAAGCAAGCATAATGCTTAACGACAGATTTATCAAGCTCGTTTCATGGTATGACAATGAATGGGCTTACAGCTGCAAACTTCTTGATTTGATGGCTCATATGAACAGCGTTGATAATGCCTAAAGCCTCTAAAAACGAAAGGATAGCAAAACAAATATGTCTAAGAAAAACAAAGTAATATTGACTGCCGGATTTATTTTAGCTTTTGTAGCTTTGATTTTTGCTACGAAATTCTTTAAAAATAAAGCTAGCAATGATGAAATCATTTCCAGGATAAATATTGCCTATGCTTCCGATAAGGCTTATGTTTTCCCGACGCTTGTTTCAATGGTTTCAGTGATGGAAAATTCTAAAAAATCAACCGAATGCGATTTCACGATTTTACTTTCAGGTGAAATTACAGATAGCGATAAAGAAAAGTTCAAATCGGTTGAGAAGAAATATTCAAACTGCAAAGTAAATTTAGTTGATATGAGCGGTCAATTTGATAGTTCAGAAGTGCGCTTTTGGTCGAAGGCTATGTATTATAGGCTTAGCCTCCCTGAAATTTTAAGCAATGAAAATAGATGTATTTATCTTGACGGCGACACGATTGCAAGAAAAGATTTAAGCGAAATGTTTAATCTTGATATGAATGACTATTATGTTGCAGGAATTCGCGATTTCAATGAGATTATAAACAGCAAAAGCGAGCATTATAAAGTTTTAGGGGTACCGGATCTTAATTCTTACGTTTGCTCAGGCGTGCTTATTATAAACCTCGAAAAAATAAGAAATGATAACATTACGGCGGTTTTTGGTGAGCTTGTTAAGCAAAATGACGCCAATAAAATGTTTAAATTCCCTGACCAGGATGTTATTAACAAAGCTTGCTATGGCCATATTTTCACCATGCCATTTAAGTACGGCGCACTTGCTCACACGGACTTGACTGTTCCTTACAGCAAGAGCGAATATGCCCAGTGGGCCTCGAACAAAAAGGACTGGGAAGAGGGCAGGAAAGACCCGACAGTTGTTCACTTCACTGGAACAAAACCTTGGGTAGAAAAGTATTCTGACCTTTGCAAAGAATGGTGGAATTATGCTGAAAAAACGGGTTTTGGAAATGAAATTAAGAATGCTTACCCTAATGTGAAATAAAAAATTCAAAGTCTCTTCATGATGAAGGAACTTTATTTTTGCTGAAAATATGATAAAATATTAGTGAATATAAATTTACGCCGAGAGGTATTTAAAATGGGGCTTTTAGAAGTAAAAAATATATCATATTCATATGCCGAAAAGGTTTTATATAAAAATGCATCGTTTGAAGTGTTTAAAGGTGAGCACGTTGGCCTTGTGGGGAGAAATGGCTGCGGCAAAACAACACTTCTTAACATTATTCGTGGCGAGGTTATACCTGATGAAGGCGAGGTAAAGTGGCAAAAGGGAATAAACGTTGGCTACCTTGACCAATACATGAGCATTAGCGGCGAGCTTTCTGTTTTGCAGTATTTGAAAACTGCTTTTAATCATCTTTATGAGATTGAAAAAGAGCTTAATTTGATTTATGAAAAGATGGCGGTGGAATTTTCCCAGGAGCTTTTTGACAAATCAATGGAATATCAAACAATTCTTGAAAATGCCGGCTTTTATGAAATTGAAGGCGAAACGCAGAAAGTTGCCGGAGGGCTTGGACTTCTCTCGATAGGTCTTGATAGGCCGCTTAACAAGCTAAGTGGCGGGCAAAAAGAAAAAGTTATTCTTGCTAAACTCCTTCTTCAAAAACCTGAGATGATTTTAATGGATGAGCCGACTAACTTCCTCGATAAAGAGCATGTCGATTGGCTTAAAGGTTATCTTAAAGGTTTTAAAGGAGCTTTTATTGTTATATCCCATGATTTTGATTTCCTCGATGAAATAACCACGGCCATTCTTGACGTCGAATTCGGCACGGTTAAAAAATATCCGGGCAATTTCACGAAGTTTTTAAAGATTAAAAAAATTCAAAAAGAAACTTATTTAAAAGAATTTAAATCACAACAGAAAGAAATAAAAAAGCACGAGGAATTTATTGCTAAAAACCGCGTCAGAGCTTCAACCGCGCGCCAGGCGCAAAGCCGGATAAAACTTTTAAACAAAATGAAGAAAATCCCGCCGCCGGAAGTTGCCGCGAAACCTAGGTTTTCTTTCAAGTGCTTGCCTGTTGAAGAAGAAAAGTCTTTGATTGTTAAGGATTTAAAAGTTGGCTACACAAAAGCGTTGCTTCCGAGGCTCAGCTTTGAAGTTAAATCTCGCGAAAAGGTGGTTATCACTGGGTTTAACGGCATTGGTAAATCAACTTTGCTTAAAACTTTGGTTGGAGAAATTCGCCCAATCGGAGGATTTTATTATTTTTCAGAAAATACGAAAATCGCATATTTCGAGCAAGAATTTCACTGGGAAAATCCTGATGAATCGCCGCTTGAATGGATTTCTGATAGATTCCCAAAAATGCTTAATAGTGAAATAAGGAAATATCTTTCGCTTTGCGGGCTCAAGGCGGAATATGCTTTTCAACCGCTGAAGACCTTGAGCGGTGGGGAACAGGCAAAGGTTAAAATTTGTGCGCTAATGATTCAAAAGTGCAATTTTCTTATCCTCGATGAACCTACGAATCACCTTGATGCCGATTCAAAAGAGGTTTTGAAAAACGAGCTTTCAAAATGGCCAGGGGCGCTTATTTTAGTTTCGCATGAAAGCAAGTTTTATAGAGATTGGTGCGACAGAGTGATTGACATTAAAAAATAATTTAAAAAATATTTACTTGGCATAAAACATGTTTGAAATTTAATTTATACTATGATACTATTGTATAGCAAAATACATAAATATAAGGGGGAATTTGAGTTGAGTTTTATAAATAATGCTTTAAAAACAAGTGCTATAGCATGCATGACTGCGATTACTGTTGCAACGAGCGTTGCTACCGTTGGAGGGGTGATTTATGGCCCGAAGATTGCCAGGAGCGTTATTGACGCTTCCAGCGGAGTCGCTAGAGCAAGCAATTTGGCGGGAAATGTGATGTTATCCGCTGATGAAAGCGTTAAAATAATTAACGCTAATCTTGGAACAGTTTGCAAAGCGGCTTCCGTTTCAATGGAGGCTGTTTCTTCTTCGCTTGAGGCTATTGCCGACAAAATAAAGGACCCTAAAGACAAAAACAAAGAGGACATAGAGCGGTTGATGGGTTCAATTATAAGGACTTTAGACGTGATTACACTCAAAGCTGAAGAGCTTAATGTCAAAGAAATAAACGAATCAATCACGAAGGTTAGAACAGCTGTTGGGCAACTCAATGATGGAATTAAGGACATTTTCATCGAATGCGAAAACGGTAAAAGGATTAACATAAATTCAACGTTGGGCTTAATTAGATTTTTAATAGAAAGTTTTGGCGCAACGAAAAAAGTGGCTTTAAAAAATCCAAATTAGTGAAATAATTAACCCCTATGCAGAAATTGCTGCATAGGGGAATTTTTTTATTTTTTATTTTGAAGCATGCTGCGAACTTTTCTAATTTCAGCAAGGGAATTTGTTACTGCATCATCCAGGTCTTTCATGATATTTACTGCATATTCATCGCTGGATTTTTTGAGGCTTTTGGCCTGATCGGTTGCTTCGTTTATGATTGCTTCAGCTTGCGCTTTAGAAGCTTTCACGATTTCATTTTGGTTTATAAGCTGTTTCACTTTTTCTTCCGAGGTTTTCATTATGGTTTCGGCTTCGGCTCTTGCTCTGTCAATGATTTCAGAGCGGTCTTGAACTATTTTCTTGGCTTGGACTATTTCCATCGGGAGATTTTCTTTTACTTCATTTATCATTTTCATTATGTTTTTTGTGTCTACTAAAACTTTGCCGCCTGACATAGGGAGCTGCCATGCAGCTTCTAATTCTTCTTCAATCCCGGCTATTAACTTTTCTATGCTCGTCATAGGGCTTCCTCCTTGTTTTTGTGCTTAATTGGATTTTTCATACAAATTCAACGATATTTTACCATAATGATACTTTTTTCGCAAATAAAATTTTTCGTTGTCAATGTTAATTTCTTTGGAAGTTAAGCTTTCTATGGCAATTACTTCCGGTAAATATTTCAAATTCATAATGTTTTTTATGCAATCGTCCAATAATTCTGCATTTTGATATGGTGGATCTAGAAATATTATATCAAATTTTAAGTCTTTATTTTCA
>USIK01000025.1 GCA_900554775.1 uncultured Oscillospiraceae bacterium | reverse complement strand
TATTGTCATTTATTGTAACTTTCTTACCTGCTTTATAACCTTTCACCACTTAGGCCGATCTTATTTTTGAAAGATTCAATTCTTTAGGCTAGTTACCCACTGTTTTTTTGATTGGCTGTTTTTCTATTTTTTTGCTTTCGACACTTTTTTGAGTATCGCTACCTATCACCGTATCATCTTTTGCCTTACCGGCAAAATTTTTGATCATCTCGTTTCTAACTTCACTTTTCCTAATTTTAGCCAATTCCATATCATCTTTCGCTTTTTTAACCATTTTTTGAGCCATTAAAGGCAACTTAGGCGGCATATAAATCACTTCCTTTTTATTTCACTTAGCTCTTTTATAACATTTGAAAGTTCTCTTTCAGGTTTTATTTTAGTTTTTAAAAAACTTATATAACTTTCATTTGCTATAACACATGGCCACTGAGAATTTTCCGTTTTACAATTCATATATTTTTCTTTTTTTCTCTCATTATCTGTCAAAAACAAAATGTTCCACTTAGAATTAATAGGTATATAAATAATGTTTATTTTCTCTTTATGTAAAATTTTGAAAATATTGTTTTGAAAAAGCTCTTTATTAGCCACCCCTATTAGATATACATTATTTTCTTTCATGTCTTTTCCCAATAAGGCATAAAAACTATATTTAAGCTTATAATTCTTTTTGTTTACAGCTTCTAATGCTTTGCTTTTATCCTGTATATATGCTACAGCTTTGCTTTTATACATAAGCTCTAAATAAAAGAATTTCTTTTTCATTACTCTAAGAGCATCTTTAGTAAAATAAATCATACTTCATATTCTCCTTTATAGAGATTCAGCTTAAAAACCTACTTATTATTATATAATAATTTTTATAAAATGTAAAATTTTATCAAATGAATTACACGAAATTGTATTATTCTGCTTCATACTTTAAATCGAGGTTTAGTTTATTTGATCCGTGAGTTAATTTGCTGAAATACTGTAACTTTCTTTTTTAATACCCTTGCAAACTTATATGTAAACTCGTAAATATCGAGATTCAGCAGATTAGAAGTATCAAAATATACAGACAAAAATTTATAAGACCAGTTAAATCAAAACCGCTTTCAATACTTTTTTAAATTTACTCATTTCAAGAATTTTCTTATTTTTCATTACTCGGTTTTACTAAGCCTTTTCACTTTAAGTGGCTCCATTTTACTATGCGGTCACAACTGAAAAAATTTTTTCTTTAAAAAATCAAAGTAAATAAATATTCAATTAAAATGTGAGGTTACATATCCGACGTCAAGGATGCATTGATTTAAACAATACATCCTTTTTTAACTCGAAATTTTAAAAAATTTGTCCACGTACTGATTTTTATTGTATAAAAAAGATGTCTACACATCGTAAAATGTGTAAACATCAGTAAATCTACATCAATACATTTAAAGAACAAATATATCAACCTACAACTTATTTTATGAACCCAATTTACTTTATTCATTTAAACATATAACTTCTATACTTTTTGCTCAAGCATCTCTTTTGTTGACATAAAACTTTAATAAAGTATATTTTTTATGTATTTTTTACGAAATCTTCTAGCAACTTTGTTAACACAACTTAATCTTTTATACTTTTGTTAACTTTTTTATCTGTTATTTGCTTTGCTGGAGAATTCGTACCATTTATAAGATAATTTCTTATATAAGTTAGAGTTGGCATATCATCAGGATGATCCATTAACCTTTGAAAAATTTGTGTATAAACACTGAATAGATTTTTACCATCACGTTTATATTCTATCATTTTAGGAGCATTTTTTAAGTTTTTTACACATCTAAACTCAACATCAGCTCCTCTATTATCTTTCACTGTATATGCAGTTGGCACAAATACAGATGCAAAACTTTTTAGTATACCACCGTTATTAATTCTTACGTCACTTCTATCATCAAAAACAATCAAAAGAGCATTTGTATTTGCAATTCTAGCTTTATCGTCACAGATTTTACTAAGTATTTGACTTAAAATTGATTCCAAATTACTAAGTTTTTGTTGTTCAATTTCCATCTCAACTTTCATATCGGATTCACGAATCATAGTTCCAGCCTTGAAAGAAAGAGGTAAAGTTACTGGCAACAAGATAGGGCACACAGCTCCTGCAACCCAGGAAGCAAGAGCAAGCGCTTGTCCTTTCCATGCTGATTGAAAAGCGGATTGTGATATTCCAGCACTCAATATGAGAGATTTAACCACTTCTTTTATACTCTCTTTTTTTATTTTGCCTCCCATAAAGTCATATACTTGCTGATAATACTTGTCATATTCAGCCGAAGTAAGCAACTTGGCCAGTTTGCTGTCCATTTCTTTTTTAAATCCATTATCAAAACGATCATATTTTTCAGTTAACTCATTAAACATAATATAAGAATCGTTTCTTAAGCATGCCAGTATATGCAGTAAGTTGTATCCATCTTTAAATTTTTTTTCCATATGTGAAGCAATAGTATCGCCCTTACTTTTCCCAATATGTTGTCTTAAAGATGAAATATCTAGTCCATCCATTAACTTGGGTGCATTTAACACCATGAAGCACACTGTTTTGCCATCTTTAAGCTTCACAGAGTTCACGTATGAATGAGACAATGCAATATCTGTATCTTCGAAATCGCTGTCACTTCCTAATCGCTCTGCGAAACTAGCTCTTACCTTGCTGATTTCTTCGCTTTGAACATTTTCCAATTTAACAGGGTCAATTGCAAAACCAAGCGAATTACCACATTATTGAAACGTTAAATTAGTCAACACTATTGCTGACGCTAAAAACTTATTTACCTTTTTCACTATTACATATCCTTCCTTGATTAGAATCCAAACGGACGATTTTGTCCTTTGCTAAAACTTTTAATTTTTCCCCACCCTTTAAATTAGCAAAAATTTCTCTGAGCTTCAAATTAAAATCTGTTCTGAACAGATGTTCCGGAAAAAACGTGCTTTTCCAAACATCAACATTAACATCGGTAACTCTGTCAACCGATTCAGGTCTATCAACCAAAATAAAGTGCGGATACTTTTTCAAATCCTCATAAGATATTTCATCTTTAGAACCTTTGGATTTAAGTTCTTCTAGATTTTGCTTTGTAATTTTCAAAAAATCACAAATATCCTTCAATCCCATATCCTCTAATCCCAACAAATACATATTATTTAAGTCTTTTTTTGCAATTCCACTTGTGTTAGTTTTTTCTACATCGTGCGCAACAAATTCGGGGTAAAAAGAAGCAGCTATAGAACATAAACCAGAAAAGCCAAGAACACCGGCAGCTATATTTTTTAATGTACTTGAAGATGCGCAACCATTAGTTAGTGCCATACTTCCAGCTAACAAACCAACTCCTAAACCAATTCCGGCAGTTTTAACTGCAAGGTTTTGTCTTTTTGTGAATAAACGTTTTTCATTTTCCTGAACTAACTCTTCATAAAACTTAATCATGTAATCAAAATCTGTGTACTTAAATTTTGAAACTCTTGTTCCATCATCAAATGTCCAGATTTCTACTTCTGCTGATGCTTTTGGCAGTACTGTAAACATCATAGATAAACCCAAAATCAACGAAACCAGTTTTTTTAACTTTTTCAATTTTATTCCTCCTAAAAATTTAATTTTACTAATGTGTAAAAACAGGTTTTTCACCCAGAACACAAATCTTAAATATATAATTATAATAAAATAAACGTTAAAAGTCAATGAGTATATACCAAAATTTACCTACTAACTATAAGTTAATATAAATTTTATAAATATTATTTGCCAAATTTTCAAAAGTAAATAAAACTTAGTTAAAATACTATATATGGATATAAAAATCCACCCATCAATATTTGATGAGTGGTTGATTTCTTACAAAATATTTTCCCATTTTTGGAAATCTTTTTTATTGTAGCCATGCAAATAAACCTTAACATCAGTATTTTCTAGCTCTTTTTTCACTTTTTGCAAAGAATTCTTCATCACTTCCGAAGGGTTGTTAAAAGCTCCTTGCCCTACCAAAGTCAAATGAAGCGAAACGCTCTTGCTAGTTTCGTGCGCTCTGATTGCAGCTACTTTTGCGATAGATTCATACTCATTTGAAACTATAATATCGCAAATTTCTTTTAGCAAATTTGTTTTCTCGTCGTTTTTATTCCAGTCTATGTAATACCCCTGAAACGAAGGCGCCGCGCTAAAAACTTGCAGCTGCTTTTTCCCAGTTCTTTCGCACTTCACCCACTGAGAAAGGAATTTAAATTCGCCAATATTACTTTTTAAAAAGTCTTTCAAAGTTTCTAAATCTTCCGCAGATTTAATTTCCAAAAGTTGGAAATATCCGTTTTTATAGAGTTTAGGATACTTATTTAAAATTTTTCTTCCATCTTTCAAACGGCATTTTTCCAGCAATTCTTTGATTGCATCCGGCAATTTATTCTGCAAATCAGCGGACTCGCGGTGCTTAGCAGCAGCAACAGCCTGCAAAGACGCCCTTGGGCCGTGAGTTTTGCCATAATACCAATATTTAACAGACGTTGATTTTTCGGACATAGACTCCAGCGCATTAAACTTGCTCGCAACCTGCACGATGCTGCAGTCTTCTGCACTTTCGCTTAATTTCAAAGCGTCTACTCCTTTTATAATTTTAAACAAAGGCGATTTATCCTCTGCCTTATTTAATTTTGAATATTCTGAGCTTATTTGGCTCAAAGTGAACTCTTTAATGGGCAAAACTCCATTTTGCACCGCTAAATCAAGCTTTTTTTCAACCTCAGTCCTGCCAACTTTAATCGCCTCGCCAAGGAATTTAGCTATTTCATAGTATCTATCACTGCTTATTTCGTCAGAAGAAGCCACATTCGAGCTTATTTTGGAAGATTTTTCATTAGTAATTTTAAAAGCCTCATTTTGCGCTTCAGAAATTTTTGCATCTTTCAAATATGAGTTAAGGTCAACTTGTTCTTCACTTTCGGCTTTTAGCTTAGCAACGTAACCGCCCGGCGAAGCCACACAAGCGTCTGTGCTGCTTGCAAAAATTGCCGCTGGATTTAAAACCGTTATTAAAGAAAACAAGCTTCCTGCCACACCTTTTTTCATTGAAACCCCTCCTACTATTTCATTAATTATTCATCAGATAACTCGCTTAAATCTTTTTCATAATTTTTCATATCTTCATAAGTGAAATTAAATCCATTTTCCTTTGCTTTTGAGATAATGTGCATATAAACCGCTTTTTCGCTTTTGATTTTTCCTGTTATTTCATTTTTTAATTCTTTCAAAGTTTGCTCATTATTTCTGAAAAAAGTGTAAAATCTTTTTATTTCATCTTTCAATATCCCCCTCCTTTCAATTGTACAAACAGAATATTTATATAATATATATTTTCATGATTTTTGTCAAATATTTATAATAAAAATAAGCCACCAAACTTAAGTCGGTGGCTAATAACTTATTACATAAGCACTGTGGATAAATACTGAATTTTAATTGAGTTATCTTTAGTTCTTGAAAGCTTCGCTCTGTTACCGTTGCCGTCTTCGATTGAAAGCTTTTCCATTTTATATTCTTCAAAGAAGTTCACAACTGTGCTTTCAACAAAACCGGACCACTTCTGGGGGTTGTTCTTCCTTTCTCCGAAAGAATCTTCTTCAAGAATTTTTTTAAGTTCGCTAACTGAATCGTTGTTCATTTTCGTGCCTCCCTACTGGCTTAAAACTTGGGCTTTCGCCCGCTTTAATATTTTAGCAGAAACTTTTGCGAAAAGAAACTTTTTTATTTCAAAATTAAGTTAAGTTCATTCGAAAGCTTCACGAAATCATCGAGTTTAAGGTTCTCAGCCCTTAAGTTTGGCGCTATTTTGGCAGAAGCAAGCAAGGTTTCAACTTCATTTTTAGGCATTTTAAGCCCCGAACTAAGCGAATTGAGAATGTTTTTCCTTCTTTGCGAGAATGCTGCTTTAACAATCTTGAAAAAAGAATTTTTATTCTTAATTTTCTTTCTGTTTTCGCCACTTATTTTAATCCTAATAACGCTCGAATCAACCGCCGGTACTGGCATAAAGCAAGTTTTGTTAACGTCGAAAAGAATTTCTGGCTCGCCGAAATATCTAACCGCAAGGCTTATCGCGCCCGATTTCCTCGTGCCGGGTTCTGCGCAGATTCTCTCCGCCGCTTCTTTTTGAACCATAACCACGATTGAATTTATTTCAAGCTCGCTTTCCAAAATGTGCATTATAACTTCAGAGGTTATGTAATAAGGCAAATTAGCGCAAACACTCACCTTTTCGCAACCGCTAAGATTCTCTTTTATTATTTTAGATAAATCCGTTTTTAAAATGTCGCCGTAAATTATTTCGGAATTAGGAAAATCTTTCAAATTTTCTTTTAAAATAGGAATAAGCCTTTTATCAAGCTCAACCGAAACCACTTTTTTAAACCTTTTTGCAAGCTCAGCGGTAAGCGTGCCAATCCCCGGGCCAACCTCAATTATACCGTCGCTTTCGCCGCAAGATTCAGCCATCTGCGGGCAAACAAAAGGGTCAATGATAAAATTCTGGCCAAGGCTCTTCGAAAATTTAAAATCATTTTCAGAAATTTTTTTTTTAACAACCTTTGCGTTTGATAAATCTTCCAAGATGTTTCTCCTTAAAGTTTTTCTTTAATTATACCATTTTTGCAAGAAAAAATCCAAGCAAAGTATTTTTACTCTGCTTGAATTGGTTTTAAGATTTATCTTGAGATTTAGAAAAAAGCGCCGCAACATAACCGCACAAAACCGCCGCCGAAATTCCCGCTGCTCCTGCTGTTAATCCTCCTGAAATGACGCCTAAAAATCCTTGCTTTTGGATCGCTTCAACAACACCTTTAGCCATCAAATAGCCAAACCCGCAAAGCGGAACGGTCGCCCCCGCACCAGCGAATTTAACAAGCGGCTCGTAAACTCCAAGAGCTGTTAAAACCACGCCCATAACAACAAGCAAAACCAAGATTCTGGCCGGAGTCATGTTTGTTTTGTCGATGAGTATTTGTGCTAAAATGCAGATTATTCCTCCCACTAAAAAGGCCCAAACATATTCCATAGCCGAGTCCCCTTTCTTTAAAAATTTTACTTAATAAAATTCTTGTGTTAAGCTTAGTATGTGAAACCACATTTAAAATATTCTTAAAAACGGAGACTGAAGTATGATTGTTATTATTTGCGCAATGCAAGAAGAATTTAATGAAGTTGTTAAGCTCATGGATGAACCGATTTTTTCCGAGCTTAGCTATTTTAAAATAGCCAAAGGCAGCATTGAAAATAAAAGTTGCACCCTAGCTCTTTGCGGCGTCGGGAAGGTTCATGCGGCCATTTGCACCCAAAGCCTCATAATGAAATTCAAGCCCTCTTTGATCTTAAATGTTGGCGTTGCTGGAGCGATAGACCCTAAACTCAAAATCTCAGATGGAGTTATCGCCGAAGCTTTAATCCAGCATGATTTTGACATTTCTGCATTTCCTAACCGCAAAAAAGGCGAGATCAGCGGGATTGGTTCCGTGGAAATTAAAACTACTCCATGGGTAAGAGAAAAACTTTTAAAATGCAGCGAAGGAATACCTGAAAGCAAATTTTACAGCGGAATAATCCTCACCGGCGACCAATTTATTAATTCGAAAGAAAAAATAAGCAGCCTTAAAAAAGAATTCGGCGGCCTTGCCTGCGAAATGGAAGCCGGAAGCATCGCTCAAACGTGCTTTCTTGCCAAAGTTCCTTTCGGAATAATAAGAACTATTTCAGACAGCGCTGACAATAGTTCTCACGTTGATTTTTATTCTTTTTTGAAAAAATCTTCAGAAAATGCCGCTAAACTTTTAAAGGCATTTATAAAATCGCTAGGGGATTAATATCTGCGATTATCGAAACATTTTTAAACTCCTTCAGCGGTTTAAAGCTCATCATAGCTTCGTTTATCATGTTTCTAAAACGACTTGTACTCCTACACTTTATAATTATTTTAAATCTATAGTGATTTGCCACTTTTTCAATGCTTGCGCTCGCAGGCGGGAAAATCCTGAGCGGTAAATCGCTGTATTTTTCTTTTGAAAGAAAAACAAGTTTTTCAAAAAAGGTTTTGCAAGCGTCAAACGCAAGATTTTTGTTCACAGCCTTGAACGAAACAAGGCAAATATCCGCAAAAGGCGGCGTGAGCATCAGCTTTCTAAGGGCAATTTCTTCTTCATAAAAGGCTTCGTAATCTTGACTTGCAGCGAAATTTAAAACGCTGTTTTCAGGCGAGAAAGTCTGGATTATAGCCTTGCCTCCGGGGGTGTATCTTCCGGCTCTACCGATGGTTTGCGTTATCAAAGAAAAGGTTTTTTCGCTCCCCCTGAAGTCGCCACTGTAAAGATATTGGTCCGCCATTAATATTCCAACCAAAGTAACATTCGGGAAGTTAAACCCCTTTGAAACCATCTGCGTCCCTATCAAAACATCGTATTTCCCGTTTTCAAAATCCTTTATAATTTCTTGTTTGTCGCTTAATTTAGTGTCAGAGTCCAGCCTCAAGATCCTGGCTTCCGGCAAAAGCTCCTGGAGCTGAAATTCGGCTCTTTGCGTGCCAAACCCAAGATAAGAAAGCCTTTTTTCGCCGCAAAGCAGGCATTTTTCGAGTATGCTTCTTGAATACCCGCAGTAATGGCAAAGGAGTTTTTCATCTGATTTATGATAGTTTAGCGAGACGCTGCAATGCGGGCACATCTGCACTTCGCCGCAAGCTTGGCACTTCACAAACGTGTTAAACCCGCGCCTGTTCAAAAGAATAATCGCTTGGTTCCCATTTTTTATCGTTTTTTCAACTGCATCTATAAGTTCCGCGCTGAAAAGAACTTGCCCCTCACTGCTGAACCTTCCGCTTATGTCAACGATTTGCGTTTGCGGGAGGCTCAAATTTTTATATCTATTTTTGAGTTTAAAAAGATTATATCTCCCAGTTTTGGCCATATAATAGCTTTCAAGCGAAGGCGTCGCTGAAGAAAGAGCCATCATGCAGCCGTGAAATTTGCAGCGGCACTTGGCCACTTGCCTTGCATCAAAACGCGGCGCGGATTCAGATTTATAAGTGAATTCATGTTCTTCGTCAATGACCACAAGACCCAGATTTTCAAAAGGCGCGAAAATAGCGCTCCTGGCACCGATGACAATACTAACCTCACCACTTTTAATTTTCTCCCATGCCTTTACCTTTTGCGAACCCGCAACACCACTATGAATCACGGCAAGTTTTTCTTTGTATCTTGAATAAAAAATTTCAATAAACTGCATAGTAAGCGCAATTTCAGGTACCAAAAATATAACACTTTTGCCCGAAGCCAAAACTTCGTCTATTAATTTCAAAATAACATGGGTCTTGCCGCTGCCTGTAACTCCGTGCAAAAGTGACACGCTAAATTGCCCTTTTTTATAAAGATCAAGCATTTTTTCGAAAACATTTTCTTGCTCAGGGTTAAGCTTTGTCTCAACATTTCTCGAATGTACAACGCTGGTTTCGCAAACTTTCAAAACAGCATTTTTTTCAACAAGTGAATTCAAAACGCATCGGCTGGCACCCGTGAGCTCACAAATTT
>USIK01000024.1 GCA_900554775.1 uncultured Oscillospiraceae bacterium | reverse complement strand
ACGCTAAAGTGCCCAATTATCGAGTTTTCAACGCCCGCTTTTATCGCAACGGCGCTCTTTCTTGCTTCATGGTTCCCTGCAAGCGGGATGCAAACATTTTCTTTCCAGTGAACCGAAGAAAGCAGCCAGTTCCAGTATTCTTCATTGTTGCCATCGTCAACGAAATCGCCCAAATGAACCATGAAATCCGTTTTGTTATTTTCAAAAGCTGTGTCCATAACTGCCGAAAAAACCTCGTAATCTTGCTTCGTCATACCTTGGGAATCAGCAAAAATCATAATCTTTGAAGAATTCGTTTTCTCTTTAACTTCAAAGCTATAAATGGGCGTTTCTTCGCCGCTTTGAGTGGTTATTTTGTAGTAAACCTTTCCGGGTTTCAAGTTTTTAAGAACTGCTGAGTGCTTTTTGAGGTTTTGCGTTTTGTAGCCGGCTATGAGCCCGAGGTTTATAAAAGGAAATGCCTTTGGAACCGTAATGCTTTCGGATTTAACTTTGGTGCTTTGGGTTAAATCTTTTTCGTAAGAATATTCAATGAAGCTTTCGTTTTCGGCTTCGTTTGTTTGCCATGTGAAAGACCTTTGAGTTTCGAAATCTTCGCCCGGAGCAATCGTTATGTTGAAGGGTTTGCTGCTTATTTTCGATTTATTTTCAGAATCCACGGTGCTTAAAAGTGAGCTTGCAATGTCTGCCAGAATTTCGCCGATTCCTTTGGTGAAGCTTGGGCTTATGTAGCTTTTTGCAAAGCTGTAAATTATCTTTTTAACGTCGATGTTAAGCATTTTCATAAGGCTTGAAATTTGGCCTTTGTTGGTCTTTTTGTCAAGCACTATTCTGATCATCAAGGAATCAAAAGTAACTTTGAAGTTAACGAAAATATTTTCGCTTACATCCGCAATTACTTCAGAAATATAATCAATTAAAATCTCAATCCAAGAGCTTAAAAATTCGCCTTTACCAATGTTTTCGATTGCTGTGTTCATCCATTTTGGAGTTTTTTTACTGCTGAGTTTATAGTAATTAAGCAGGATTTTCATCGCGAAGTCATAAAGAGTTTTTTCTTTGGAATTTTTCGGTTTGTAAATCCCTGTGCTAGAAAGGCTGACGATTATTTCATCTATTTTGTTTATTATATATTCGTTATTTTTAATGTATTTTTCTTCAATTTGATGAAGAATGCTTTCAAAGGAATTAAGAATTTGCTCGTCGGTTATGGTTATTTTCCTGATTAAAAATCTCAAAGCTCCCGAGGGCTCTATCTGAATGCCGTCGCTTCTGTATTGAATCTCAACTTTGTCAAGATAAATATTGTCAAGCTCGATGACTCTATGTTTTGAAAGCTGAGACTTTATTTTCTCAAGCACGAATTTATCAAGGTTTATCCCCGGGGCAAAGTCGTTTACAGTCTTTTTTATTCCATTTGCGCTTAATTTTTCGAAAAAAGGGCCAAGCGCAGCAACAACAGCTTCGCTTAGTTTCCCGCCTTTGTATTCTTGGTTTTTGTTTTTTTCTGTCATAGTTTTAGTCCTTATGCTCAGACTTTATCAGTTTTATTTCCTGCGCGTAGCCTTCCAGGCTTTCTTGAGGAGTTTCGAGAATAAAAACAAGATCCTTGAGATATTTGTTATTCGTTATGTTTATCAAATTTTCAAGGCCAATTGTGCCTTTGCCGATTTGCTCGTGGCGGTCTTTTTTGCTGCCAAGAGCATTTTTGCTGTCGTTTAAGTGGATTACTTTTAGCTTTGAAATGCTGATTATTTCATCAAACTGCTCGAGGACTTTTTCAAGGTTCCCTGCAATGTCATACCCGCCGTCGAAAACGTGGCAAGTGTCAAGGCAAACACCGACTTTTTCTTTCAAATTCACGTTTTTTATTATCTGCGCTATTTCTTCGAATTTCCCGCCGATTTCGCTTCCTTTACCCGCCATGGTTTCTAGCAAAACTGTGGTTTTTTGGTCTTCTTTCAGCGCGTAATTTAGTGCATCTGAGATTTGTTTTATTCCTGTTTCGGTTCCTTGGCCGGTGTGGCTGCCTGGGTGAAGATTATAAAAGCTACCGGGGATTAAATCCGAATTTTTAATGTCTTCTTCGAGCATTACTTTCGAATAATTCCTAATATGCTCTGATTTTGAGCACAAATTAAGAACATACGGTGCGTGAGCAACTACTCCGAAGTGAATTTCTTTGTCTATTTTCAAAAAGGCGTCAAGGTCGGCTTGGTTTATCTCTTTTGCCTTGCTTCCTCGGGGGTTTCTGGAAAAATATTGAAAAGCATTCGCGCCAATTAACTTGCAATTTTCAGCCATGTTTTTAAAGCCTTTTGAAGATGAAAGATGGCATCCGATTTTTATCATATGTTAGTAACTCCTTTTAACTTTTCTGTTTTTTTGTTTAGAGTGTAAGAAACCGCGTAACCGAGAATAAGCCAGAAAAACCCAACCATGAAGGTCATGTCGAAGAGAATGGCCTTTTCGAATAGACAGTATCCGCAGTAAGCTACCAAAGCCGAGAAAAATTTACAAAATATTCCGAAGCAATTTTTCCTCACGAAAATGAAAAGATATTTGCAAATATCGAGCGAAACAAGCAATGAAAATAAAGCAAAAATCGCAAAACCGATTATTCCCGTTGAAACCAGTATGGTTAAATACCCGTTGTGAAGGTCGGGGTGCCTGAGGCCGCCGTCGATGTATTTTTTTGCATAAAGATTAAGGTTTGCTCTTCCGACGCCTATCCATGGGTGGTGCTTGAATATTATTATTCCTTGTTTGAAAAGCGCTATTCTCCCGCTGCTCACTTCGTAATTTTGCCTGCCGATGTGAATTTCTTCTTCAGTCACAGCTGCCGGAGGCTCGGGGGTGCTATTTTTGGTTTCTTCAGCTGGAGGCTCTTCTTTTTCCGGGATTTGCGTTTCTGCTTCATACTCAGATCTCTTAGCGATTGAATCTTCATATTTGTAAGCATCAGTGATTAGAGTATTCATGAAGTTTTGGCAGCAATTTCTCAAGTAAAACGAGCCAGACATCATTAAAATGCAGAAGCAAAACGTCAGCAAAATGCTTTTGAAAAGCTGGGCAGTGTTTTGGTTGCCTGACCTGAAAAATAAATTGCAAAAAACTCTGATGGTTGCATAAATCACTATGAAAACGAACGAAGCATTGGAATCCGACAAGAAAAGACACACAAAACTCACAAATAAGCATAAAATTAATTTCCAGTTGCCTATGCTGTTATTTTTGAATTTTGTTTTCATGTAGTCATTATAAAGAATATCGCACGAAACAATCCCTTCAATCATTGAAAAAGCAAGGATATTAGAATTAGTGTAAACGCCTATCAGGCGGTCTTTGTAAACGCCGAGATTATAGCCAAGCACGGTTAAATTTTGGCCGAAAAAAAGAGACGCTAGAGAACCAAGACCAAAAATAAGCGCGAAATTCACGAAGAACTTTAAAATAAAGTTCATTTCTTTTTCTATTTTTTCGTGATTTTTCTCGGTGTATGCTCCGTAAAACATGAAAAAGCAAACAGCAGTAAAATAAGTTATCACTAAATTTGGCACGAACCAAATTGACATGTGCACAACCGAGGTTAACACCATTAAAGCGAGGAACGACCACAAAAGGTAGCCGTGCCTGACTTTAAAGGCAAGCTTTTCAAGGAAGAAATTATGAATTAGCACGAAAAAGCCCCAAACCAGCACGATTGACTTGAGCGCTAGTGACGGAATATCCAAAAAAGCTAGCATTTCGGTTGTTATTAATATGATGTAAGCTTTCCGGAAAAGGCTTGTGTCGAGAAGCATCTTTTTAAAATTTTGCTGTTTTAAATTCATTTTTTCCTCCTTTCGTTTGGAAGTTTGCCACTAAAATTTAAACTGATTTTTTCATTGAATCTATAATGTAATTCACTTCTTCATCGGTCAAAAGCGTGTGAAGGGGCAGGGTTACTTCGTTTTTATACATATTATATGCCTGAGGGTAATTTGAAATATCAAACCCTAAATTTTTGTAGGCTGTTAGAAGCGGGAGAGGCTTGTAGTGAACGTTCGTTGCAACGCCGAGCTCTGCCATTTTTTCGATGCATTTGTTTCTTTCATGTTCGTTTTTGCCGTTTAACCTTAAAAGGTAAAGGTGGCAGCTCGATTTGCTTTCTTCCGAGATGTGAACAGGCTTCCAGAAATTTTCGCCTTCAAAGGCTTCGTCATACATTTTAACGATTTGCCTTCTTCTTTTTAGAATTTCATCGTATCTTGCAAGCTGCGAAAGCCCGATTGAAGCCGAAATATCAGTCTTGTTGCATTTGTAGCCCGGGCAAACAATGTCGTATTCCCATGCGCCGACTTTAGTTTTTGCAAGGGCGTCTTTGTTCTGGCCGTGAAGCGAAAGAAGCATGTATTGCTTGTAAATTTCTTCGTCGTTTATGTTTTCGTGGTGTTTCCAAGTTACGGCTCCGCCTTCGCCGCCTGTCGTCATGTTTTTAACTGCATGGAACGAAAAACATGTGAAATCCGCGAAGTTTCCTGATTTGATTCCGTTTCTTTCAGCGCCGAAAGAGTGCGCAGCATCCGCGACGATTATAACTCTGCCGAATTTTCTTTGAATTTCGTTATTCGCTTTAAAAAGACTTGATTTTTCATTTGCAATTTCGAAGATTTTATTGTAATCGCACATCATTCCGCCAATGTCAACGGGGATGATTGCTTTTGTTTTTTCGGTTATTGCATTTTTTAATTTTTCATAGTCCATTTCGTAAGAATCCGGTGCCACATCGACCAAAACTGGCTTTGCTCCAACATGGCAGATAACGCTGCATGAAGCGGTGTAGGTGTAAGCGCTTGTGATTACTTCGTCGCCGGGGCCAATGCCGAGCAAACGAAGGGTCGATTCAAGCGCAGCCGTTGCCGAATTAAGCGCAGCTGCTTTTGAAGTCCCGCAGTAAGCGGCCAATTCTTTTTCGAAAAGCTTTGTTTTCGGGCCGGTGGTTATCCAGCCTGATCTTAAAACTTCAGTTACTGCTTTTATGTCTTCTTCTCTTATATCTGGAGGGGAAAATTTGATGTTCATATTTAAAACTCCTTATTTTTTGATTACCGCTATGACGGTTTTAAACATAACTTTGATGTCGTAAAGTAAACTGCAATTTTCTATATATTCAAGATTATACGCCATTTTTTTCGGTAAAATGTCTTTCACGTAAGTTTCGTCAGGGTCTTGAGCGCCCTTTAAAAGCTCAGCTTCGTCTTTGAAAAGTATGCTTGCCGGCGAGGTTACTCCTGCGGGCATCAAAAGCGTGGCGTACATTTCGGGGGAATACTCCTTAACGTATTTAACAGATTCCGGTCTTGCGCCAACGAATGAAAGATCGCCTGTTAAAATGTTGAAAATTTGAGGTATTTCATCTATTCTGAATTTCCTTAAATACTTCCCGAGTTTGGTGATTCGCGGGTCATTGTCAACGGTTACTCCGCTTAATTTTTCGGAATTTTCTTTCATTGTTCTGAATTTAAAGATTTTAAAAACCTTCCCGTTTGTGGTCACTCTTTTTTGCAGGAAAAATATCTTCCCCGGGGAATCAATTTTTATCATTATCCCAACTAAAACTATGAAAGGCAAAAGCACCACAGACATCACTAAAGACAAAGTAAAATCGAAAATTCTTTTTGCTATTAAATACCCTTTTTTCGAATTTAAAATGTCGTAGTATTTTTTTACTTCCTCGGTTTGCATATAGTCAGGAAGGTTCTGCCACTTTTCTAAAATAATAAGTCACATCCTTAAGCGTAATTTTATTGCTGTTTTTTGCCATACAAGTAAAATTATAACTCCTATTTTTTTAATTTTCAATACTACCGAATAATAGCATGAGTTTGTGTGAAAATAATATCATCGCTATTTCAAATAAACAAAAAGGTGGTTTTAAAATTGGCAGTATCGCTCATTCGCACAATAGTATTATATGTAATAATCGTGTTTGCATTAAAGCTCATGGGCAAGAGGCAAATAAGCGACCTTCAAACCTCAGAGCTCGTTATAACTATTTTAATTTCAAATATAGCAGCAATTCCAATGCAAAATACCGAGCAACCTCTTTTAACGGGCGTTGTGCCCATTGGAGTTTTGATTTGCTGCGAGATTTTGGTCTCATTTTTAATGCTCAAAAGCTACAAAATGCGGGAACTAATTTGCGGCAAGCCTGTGGTTGTGATTGACGAAGGGAAGATCCAGCAAAGCGCGCTTGAATATTTAAGGCTCAGTGTTGAGGATTTATTTGAGCAGCTAAGGCAGCTTGATATTTTTACGCTTGAAGACGTTTGGGTTGCAATAATGGAAACAAATGGTCAGCTCAGCGTTCTTAAAAGGTCTGAAAAGCAGCCGCCCGACGCGGGGACACTTGGAATTCAAGTGCCTAAAGCGAGCGTTGACACAGTAGTTGTGAGCGACGGCAATATCTGCGATTTTTCGCTCAAGGTTTGCGGCCTTGACAGAAAGTGGGTTGAAGAAACTGCAGGCTCGCAAGGCGTTGACATAAAAGACATTTTCATAATGACCGCTAACAAAACCAAAAAATACAATATAATAAAGAAAGAGGGTGCTTGATTTGAAAAAGCTTGTTATAACCTCGGTTGTGGCAGTTTTGTGCGTTGCTTTTTGCGTTTTTTGCACGGTTTATGTTCGCGGCACTGCCGAAAAAGCTGAGGAGTACACTAAAAACCTGGAAACTCTCGTGGAGAAAGGCGATCAAAAGGCCGCTCTTAACGAAGTGAGCTTATTTGAAGATTACTGGAAAACGAACCAAGATATGCTCTCGACTATTCTTCACCACGAAATGCTCGAAGAAATCGAGCAAAGCATAGCAGTGACTAAAGCCTGCTTGGAACATTCTTTTGAGGATGAAGCTGACTTTTGGAATCAGCTTGCGATTGTAAAAAAGCAAATCGAAAACCTTAAAAAATCGGAAATGCCCTCGTGGGAAAATATCCTTTAATATGAAGAAAAAGAGCCTCGGTTGAGAAGCTCTTTTTTGTTAGGTTAATTTGATACATATTAAAATAAAAGTTTGCGTACTCTTATCTTCGATATGTAGCGTGAAGATTTGAAAGGTACATATAGAATTATATAGTCAAGCATTTTGTTTAATTTAAATTTAGCGCATAAAAAACCACCGGATTAATTCCAGTGGTTAATTATTTTATTCGTCTTTGTCTTTTCGTTTTAAGACTATAAGAATGGTCAGCGCTATTGCAATTGAAACCATTGCTATCGAGATTATATAGATTGATTTGTCTCCTGTGGTCAAAATCGTGCTCCAGAATTTATCTGCTACTAGGGGTAATCCGCTCTTTTTTTCTTCCTCTTGGGTTTGTTCGCTGTTTGAAGAGCCATTTCCTTGCGAAGAGGAATTATTTTGTGAGGAGTTATTTTCGCTCGAGCTTGAAGAGCTTCCTGAAGAGTTGCCCCCTGAGTTTGAGCTGCTATTGTTGTTGCTTCCGCCGGAGGTGCCACCGTTATTTCCGGAATTATTGTTTTCGATGGTGTCGGGTATTGTTTTGTCTCCTGCGGTTATTTTGTTTAGTGTTTTGTCAACAACTACTGTTGCTTCGAAAGTAGCGGACTCATAGTTTCCGGTTCCTTCGGCTGTTGTTGTAACCGTTGTTGTGCCGTCTTTCATTAGTAGCATTTTGCCTTCGGAGTCAACCTGAACGATGCTGTCGTCGCTTGATTTGTAAGTTAGTTTTGTGTTTGCGTCTGTTTTTGTGTCGATTTGAATCCAGCTTCCCGGATATCCGCTATATGACTTAGAACCTGTTAAGTTTTGTGTTGATTTTTGAATTGTCAGCGTTGCTACGTTGCTCGTTACGTTTTCGTAGTTTGCGCTTGGAGCTTTCACATAAGCTTTAACGTAGTAAGTCCCCACGTTTACAGGAGTATCTTTCACGAGCGAGGTGCATTCTTTATCGGTGTAATAATCAAAGTTTACAAGGTCTTTAATTTCACCAAAGTTTTCATTATTTTTGAATTTCAGCGTAATGTCATCAATAGTTATTCCTTTGCTTGTATAAACTGCTGTTTTGTCTTTGATGCTGAGTTCAGGAATAGCTTTTGCAACCGAAAGATTAACGTAAAATGGCGGAATGGAATTTCTGGTGATATTGTTTTTTATTGACACAACATACTTGCTAGCAGGAGTGGAAGGGATTACTTTTAGGTTTCCTTTTTCTATATAAATATATTTGGTTAAATCCGTTCCGTCGGTTTCTTCGCTGCTTACTATTTTTTCAACTTTCAGGTCTGCGTTGCTTGTGTCATAATCTTTTGAAATTATGTCGTAAAGTGAAGTGTCAAGGCCGTCTCCGTAGTTAGTGTCGTAAGAAATATTATAGATTTTATAGCTCAGTTCTTTTTTGCCTGTGTAATTACCTTTGAGGTTAACGGTTATGATTTTTTCGCCTGCATCGATTGAATCGTCAGAATATTCAAGGGTGTAATCCGTGTTTTCTTCTAAGGTGGTTCCTTTGTGCTTAACACTAACTTTTGGCACGAGTTTTGTTCCGTTGTAATAGAAGCTGTCAGGAGTTATCGTCATTTCCCAGTCGCTGGATTCCGGATCATATTCAATCGGATCTATTTTATAGGTCATTTCTTTTTCTCCGGTGTAGCCTTTTTTGCCGTTTCCTTTTACTATTAGTTTTTTGGTTCCGGCATTTTTGTAGTTTTCTTCTGGCCAGCTGACGGTGTAATCTCCGTCTTCGCCTTCGGCGAGCGATGTGTTAACGCCGTTTTTTACTTTTGTGACTATTACTTCCGGTTTTTGTTCGTTTCCGTTAAAGGTGAAGCTTTCAGGGTTTATCGAAACATTAATCTCGCCGTTGTTAATGTCTGTTCCGTTGACGTTGTAAGTTGCTGTTAGCATTCCTGTGAAGTTGCAGTTTAGGTTTTCTGTTCCTTCTTTATCATAGCTGTAAGGGTTTTTACCTTTAACTACCACAACTTTTTTGCCTGCGCTTTCTGAGAGTTCTTTGTAGCTTCCATCGTCGTTTTGTTCTGCGTCATGGTATTCCACAATATAATCATCATCCGTTAATTTTAATGGGTCATCGTTTTGAGAAACACCATCGTTTCTAAGAACTTTCACTGCAGGTTTTGATGATTTTTCTTCTGAAAAATCAAATTCAGTTTTGTCAAGTTCCAGTTTATAGGCTGTTTTTTCTGCGCCTATGTCATAAGGTATTATTGTGAAAACCGCTGTTGCTGCACCTTTAAATCCTGTTGAGGACTTTGGCACTATTACTATTCCGTAATCACCCACGTTTATGCACTTTTGGTCTTCTTTTGTAGTTTGGTCTATTGGCCAAGTTATATCGAATTCATCTTTATTCAAATTTCTGAAAACGTCTCTAACATAAACCCCAATGCTAAATTTCTCTCTGGCTTCAGGTGTGTTGTGATCTTGGCCGTCATATTCAATAGTTTTTGGCTTTAAGTTAATAGAAATATTATCTTCTGACAAGTTCGCTTGAACTATACTGTAAGTGAAAAGAACTTGCGGATTATTTATTTCGTTGGGGGTGAAGCCGTATTTCGGGACTAATTCAACGACTATTCTGTCTGCAACTTCTGTTGAAAGAGTTGTCATTTTAGAATATTGCGGCATGTTTTCGAGCAATGAACACGCCGTGGTGATATCTTTGGTTTGTTC
>USIK01000023.1 GCA_900554775.1 uncultured Oscillospiraceae bacterium | reverse complement strand
GAATTTAATCCATATGAAAACCGTCTCCGCTGTGTACGCTGCGGCAGGGGCGGTTTTCGCATTTATTCGGATACGGATTTCGGTCTCACAGATGGAAACAGCGGTGCAAAACTTACGCAATCCTTACATATAATTGTTGATTTTTTGCTGTTTTGGTTTCTTTTTTAGGCTTTTTTGCTTTTTCGATTTTTGATTGATCCGATTTTGCTTTTGGTGCGCAAAAACCTGAAGGCGCAAACCCAAAAGACGCAAGCACTAAAGCCATTATTGATAATGATTTTTTCATTTTACTTTTCCTTATCTTTAAAATTTTTTGTTAGCGGTCTATTTCGCTAAGAGCAATGGTGTCACTTGTATCAGAGTCTTCTGAAACGGTGGTGTCGTCAACTTTTTCTCTCATAGGCTGAATTATCATGTTTATTTTGTCTGAGCCGTAGTCTCTAAAAGCTAAAGGCTGAAAAAAGCCATAATTTATTTCCACTTTTATATACGGCTTAATCACTTTCATGAGGTCGCTTGCGGAGTATTCTTGGCCTTTGTAGAAAATTTTTAAATCTTTCATGCAGCCCAAAAATGCATCAGGAGCGAGTGAAGTTAATTTATCTGTGAAAACTATTGTTTCTAATTTTTCGCAGATTTCGAAAGCACGAGAGCAAACATGAACGGCTTTTGGAAGATATATTTTTTTAAGATTTGGTTGATTTGAAAAAGCATCGTCATAAATGTAAGTGGCGTATGGAGCTTCAAGGTTTTTTTGAGTGAATTTGCATCCGAAAGATTCTTTTGAAACTATGCGGTTTAAAATAACTTTAGTTTTTGAGCTTTTTGTTTGGCCGCCGCGTTTTTTTGGTGCTTTTGTTATGTCGTGATTTTTTTTCTCGGAACTAGGGCATGCTTTTGGCGCGCAAAATGCTGAAGGTGCCGAAGATAAAATTCCAAGTGAAGAAAGTGTAATTGCTGTAAGTTTTTTAAAATTTGATTTCATAAGTTGTGATATTCCTTTTTATTTTTTAATAGTAAAATTGTTGTGGTGGGTTTATGCAATATTCAATAAAGCCATTTAATGTGAATTCATATCCTGCGAAATTTATTATTACATCCGGGTTGCAGCCTTGAAATGTTTTTGGGTATATGCATTTCAAACTTTCTGTTAAGAATATGGTTTCTAAAGATGCGCAGCCTTCAAAGGCGCGTTCTTCAATTACTTGAGCCCAAGGAAGAGAAATTGAAGTTAATTTTGATTGGTTTCTAAAAGCGCCCTTCTTTACTACACCTGTGATGTAGGGCGCAATTAAATTCCCGTAAATTGGTGTTGTATATCTACCAGGGAACAAATCGCCCTGGTCCTGAACAACCACCATGCGCTCAGGTCTCTCTTCCATTGCAAATCTCCTAGGGTTCATTGGTTTGCTGCAAAATGTAGAAGGCGCTAGAGCTAAAATCCCAAGTGAAGAAAGTGCAATTGCTGCAAATTTTTTAAAACTGTTTTTCATTAGATACTTTCCTTAGTTTTAATGATTCATCTTTTAGCGAAATTAAAAAAACTTAATGTTTCTTCGTCGCTATTAACAGCATAGTTGTAAGTAGTTGCATTTTCTTCTATGCTAGCGAACATGCTAAGAAATTGAGGAATTGTGTAAATAGAGTCGTGATAAACTATCTTCAGATTTCGATTGCATCTTGCAAAAGCCATTGGGCTAACTGATTCTATATTTGATGTTAAAAACAGCATATTCAAATTTCTGCAACCCTCAAATGCATATTCATCTATTCTACTAACCAATGGCAGAAAAAGCGTAGTCATGTCAACTTGGTTTAAAAATGCTTTTTCACTTACTTTGGGTCGTGCTAAAGGTGCTGCTATTATTCCTTTAAGCCTTAGTACCGCCCAGGAATACTTTAGTTTGTCTATACTTTTGTCATCGTATATGACAAAGTTCGGTTCTAAGTAGTTATTTGTGATTGGATTTACATGATTTCTTTTAGTAACTTTCGCATGAGAATTCAAAGATAAAGGAGGCAAAGGCCCTAAAGATTTTAGGCTTGAAAATTTTAATTTATTGTCGGTGCGAGCTGGTGCGGTTGCATTGTAATCCTTTTCTATGGAATTAATCTGAGGCAGTAATACTTTAACTTTTGGGCCGCATAGTGCTGAGGGCGCCGAAATTAAAATTCCGAGCGAAGATAGTGTAATTGCAGCAAATTTTTTAAATTTTCTCAAAGCATCCATCCTTTCTTAACGCTAACTATTTATAATTTTAATACTATTTATATAAGTTGTCAATAATAAAAAATCAACCATCATAATCTGATGGCTGATTTATAGCTGATAAACGTTTAATATATGTTGAATATTTTTTGAATTTCGTGGAGTTCTTTCGTGACTGTGAGCGCTAAGATAAGCAAAATTCTTGATTTTTGCGGATTTAAATTATTCGCGCAAATTCCTTGAGTTTCAATTTCTTCTTCATCGAAAGTCACAAGACCGTTTCCGACCCTTGAGCTTCTAACTACAGGGAAGCCTTCTTTAAGAAGATTTTCAATAACCTTATTCATTTCCGAGTTTACCCCGCCGCAACCTGCGCCTGCAATTACTATTCCGTCTGCATTTTCAGCTGCGCACTTCAAAATTTTTGGGTCAGCGCCAGTGTAGAAATAAACGATTTCAACTTTTGGGAATTCTTTTTTGTTTTTCACGTCAAATTCCGTTTCGTACGTGTGCTTTTTCACAGTGCTTGTGTAAAAAAATGGTTTGTCATATTGCATGTAGCCTAAGCATCCGAGGTCTTTTGCGCCGAAGGCTTGAGTTCTGAATGTATTAACTTTGCTTACGTCTCTTGCGCTGTAAATTGCGTCGTTGAAACAAACTAAAACGCCTTTGTTTTTCGCTTCTTTGTTCGCAGCAAGCGCTATGGATTGATAAAGATTCAGCGGTCCGTCGGCGCTTATTGCCGTGCCGGGTCTTATCGAACCCGTTAAAACGACGGGCTTTTTGGTTTTAACCGTTAAGTTAAGAAAATACGCTGTTTCTTCCAGCGTGTCCGTTCCGTGAGTTACCACTATTCCGTCGATGTCTTCTCTTTCTGCTGCTTCGTTTATGTGGTCGGCTAAATATTTGAGATTTTCTATCGTCAAATCGCAACTGTCAATGGTATACACATCTTCGCACTGAACATTTGCGATAGATTTTATATAAGGAATTTCTTCGATTAAATTGTTTATTTTAACCTGAGCGGATTTGTAATGTCCTGTGACGCCTTCTTCGCCTTTGCCGGCTATTGTCCCTCCTGTTCCCATGACTAAAATATTTTTCTTGGAATTCATTTTAACACCTCTTAAAGTAGAATTATTTTCACAGATTTTATATTACCACATAATTCAAAAAATATCACTAATATTTTTCTTGCAAATTCAACAATTAGTAAATTTCTATATATTTTATGTCAAGAGCGTTTTGTGCGTGCTTTCGAGCTAATATTATTGTGTATGGTCAAATTTGACAAACGAGCCATTTCATTATAGAATTAATGCGGAAAATTTGAAAAAAAGGAGGCTAATATATGAACAATCGACCGATTGGTGTTTTTGACTCCGGCATAGGAGGGCTCACGGCTTTAAAGGCGATACAAGATATTATGCCTCATGAAAATGTTATTTATTTTGGCGACACTGGCCGCATGCCTTACGGCGACAAAAGCAAAGAAACTATTATAAGCTACACGCATGAAATCGCGGAGTTTTTAAAAAGCTTTGGCGTGAAAGCAATTTTGGCCGCCTGCGGGACTGCTAGCTCTTATCTTCCGTGCGTTAGCGAAGAAATTTTTGGCGTTGTGAAGCCTGCTTGCGCTGCTGCGGTGAAAACGAGCAAGAACAAAAAAATAGGCATTTTGGCCACAAGTGCAGCGATAAAAAGTAAGTCGTATTTAAACGAGCTTAAAAAAATATGCAGCGATGCCCAGTATTTCCCGAAGGCTTGCCCGCTTCTTGCTCCGATGGTTGAGCATGGGAACATAGATTTTGAAAATGAACTTTTAAGAAAAACTCTGAGCGAATATATCTCGCCGCTTGAAAAAGAAGGGGTAGACACCTTGATTTTGGGCTGCACGCATTATCCGATTTTGCTGCCGGTTATTGAAAAAATGTTCGAAGGTAAATTTAACCTCATAGACCCCGGGAAGGAATCGGCAAAAACGCTTAAAAGCCACTTGAAATCAAACGAACTGAGCGCGGATGGAAGTCAAAATGGCTTTAAAAAATTTTTTGTTAGCGGCGATGAAACTGAATTTGCAAAGAGTGCGAAACTTTTTTTGAAAACGGATATCTCGGAAAATGTTAAAAAAGAAAATCTGGACAAAGGAGGGGATTTAAATTAAAGAGGATTACAGAATAACAGTGAAATCATCTTCTTTAGACGAAGATATTGAAGCTGTTTACTTTGGAACTTACACCGTTAAAGACTGGAAGAATTACATAATATACAGGGAATACGAAGAGGGCAGCGCCCAAAATTACTTGCTTTGTATCATTAAAGTTGAAAATGATAATAAAGTCACTTTGACTAAAAACAAAAAGGGCCAAAGCAAAATAATTCTTGAAAAAGCTGTGCGCCATTACAGCCCTTATTACACTGACATCGGCTCGATAACCCTCAGCGTTTACACCCACGGCATTGAGGATAATCTCTCGGAATTTGGCGGCGAGCTTGGCGTTAAATATTCAATCAGTGTGAATGGCTCGCTTGTTAATAACATTGAAATCACGGTGATGGCTGAGAAAATTGAAAAAAAGCAGGAGGAATAACAAAGTGTATATATTTGAAAAAGCAATAACGAACATAAAAAATGCAATAAAAAACGTTTTGAAAGATTATGATGTGAAGGATTTCGACGTTGAAATTCCTTCCGACGAAAAGCACGGGGACCTTTCTTCAAACGTTGCTTTGCTTTCGGCAAAGGTTCTTAAAATGGCGCCGATTAAAATAGCGCAGATGATAACTTCGAACATCGGCGAGGTTGAATATGTTGAAAAAATTGAAATTGCCGGCCCGGGATTTATAAATTTCTTTCTTTCGAAAAATTATTTCGTAGATGCTTTAAAAGAAATTGAAAAATGCGGCAAAACTTACGGCAATAATTCAAGCGGCAAAAACAAAAAAATAATGATTGAGTTCGTTTCGGCCAACCCGACAGGCCCGATGCACATGGGCAATGCTCGCCTTGGCGCGCTTGGAGATTGCCTTGCTGAAGTGCTAAAGTCCTCGGGTTACGACGTTTTCAAAGAATTTTATGTTAATGATGCCGGAAACCAAATTGAAAAATTCGGCATGTCTTTGGATGTTCGTTACAGGCAGATTATCAAAGGTGAAAATGCAGTTCAAATGCCCGAAAATGGCTACCAGGGCGATGACATTAAAGAGCTTGCGCAAGAATTTTTTGAAATAAACGGCGATAAATACATTAATGCGCAGGAATCTGAAAGAACCAAAGCGCTTGTTGATTATGCGCTCCCGAAGAATATAAAAAGAATGCAAACCGACATGGAAAAATATAAAATCATTTATGATAACTGGTTTTATGAGAGCAAGCTTCACAGCGAAGGCAAAGTTGCGCAGGTCATTGATATAATGAAAGAAAAGGGCATCACTTATGAAAAAGACGGCTCTTTGTGGTATAAAGCAACTGATTTCGGAAGTGAAAAAGACGAAGTTTTAGTCCGTAAAAACGGCATTCCTACTTACTTTGCGGCTGATATTGCTTATCATTACAATAAGTTTGTTACAAGAGGTTTTGACATTTGCATTGACATCTGGGGTGCGGACCACCACGGCCACGTTGAACGCATGAAAGGCGCAATGGAAGCCCTTGGAATCGACAGGAATAGGCTTCACGTTATTTTAGTTCAGCTCGTAAGGCTCATTAAAGATGGTGAACCCGTTAGAATGAGTAAAAGAAGCGGCAAATCGGTTCAGCTTTCGGATTTACTTGATGAAGTTGGAACAGACTCCGCAAGATTTATTTTTAACACTCACGAGGCTTCTTCGGGGATGGATTTCGACCTTGACCTTGCAATTGCGAAGGATTTCCAGAACCCTGTTTATTATGTTCAATATGCTTACGCCCGAATTTGCAGCATTTTCAGGGGTGTAAAAGATAAGAATTTAGATCTTGAAACCGCTGATTTGAGCCTTCTTACTCATGAAACCGAAAGGAAACTTATTTCTTTCTTAACGACCTATCCTTCTGAGGTTTTAAGAGCTGCAAACAGCTACGATTCAACCAAAATAACAAGATTTGTTATAACTTTAGCAGGCCTTTTCCACAAATTTTACTCAGCTTGCAGAGTTGTTACCGAAGATGAAGATTTGAGCAAAGCAAGGCTTTATCTTTGCGATTGCGTAAGAATTATGATTAAAAATATACTCGATATGATGAAGGTTAGTGCGCCGGAATCAATGGAATAAAAAAAGCCACCGGAAATCCGGTGGTTATCTTTCTTTGCCCCAGAAGAAAAGCGCTATCGTGCCCGGGCCTGTGTGGCTTCCGATTGTCGGGCCGATGTTATTTATTAAAACTTTTCCGTCCAAGTTTTTGAATTTTTCTTCTATTAAATTTGCAAGCATTTTTGCGTCTTCATAGCAATCAGATTGCGAAATGAAGCACTTTCCGCTGTAGTTTTCGCCGTTTTCAGCGCATTCAACCATTTTGTTTAAAAGCTCGGTTATGGATTTTTGCTTTGTTCTGACTTTCGTAACAGCGTTCAGTTTGCCGTTTTTGTCAACGTTAAGCACAGGGCAAATTTTAAGCAATCCCCCGAAAAATCCTGCAGTTTTTGAAACTCTTCCACCTTTGATGTAAAAAGTTAGGTCAGTCGAAGTGAACCAGTGCCAAACTTTTAGCTTGTTGTTTTCGGCAAAATCCTTGAGCTTATCAATGCTCATGCCGCTGTTTTTTAGGTCTGCGAGTTTGTCCATTAAAAGTCCGTAACCCGCCGAAGCAGCCAAAGAATCAATAACGTAAATTTTTCTTTCTGGGAATTTTTCTTCAAGTTCTTTTTTGGCAATCATCGCAGAGTTGTAAACCCCCGAAATTCCCGAAGACATGCTTATGTGCAAAATGTCTTTCCCTTGCTCTAAAAACGGCGTGAAATAGGCTGTGAATTCATCGCTGTTAACCTGCGAGGTTTTAACGTCTGCGCCAGCGCGCATAGCTTCATAGAGCTTTTCGGAAGGGAGCGTTTGACCTAAATCGTCGTAGTAATGAGTTTCGTTTATGAAAAAATGAAAAGGAATAAAGTTAATGTTTTTTTCGGTTAAATGCTCTTTTGTAAGATCGAGTGTCGAACAGCAACTTAAGATGTAATCAGGCATTGCATTCTCCTCCTAAAAAGTAATTTTTTAGTGCAGATTTTTCTTTCTTGCAGTATAATTATACTATGAATTGTTTTGAATTAAAATCACGGCACTTCTAACTTACGATTATACTATAAACTGAGAACTTCAGCAATTCAGAAATAATTAAATGTCATAATTCTAATTATGTTCAAAAGGTGGAATTTTATGGTTAAAATACTTGAAAAAGAAGTTTTAAACAGCGATGTTTCCCGGATGAAACTTCTTGCTCCTTTGATTTCGAAAAAGGCTCTCCCCGGGCAGTTTATAATTTTAAGAGTGGATGAAACTGGCGAAAGAATCCCGCTCACGATTTTTAAAAGCGACGAAAAATCAGGCACCATTGAGATTATATATCAAAAAATAGGTGTAACAACCATGAAACTTGATGAAAAAAACGCCGGAGATTTCATTGCGGATGTTGTTGGGCCGCTTGGTAAGCCTTCTGAAATTAAAGGATACAAAAAAGCTATTGTGGTTTTTGGCGGTGTTGGAAGTGCGATTGGCTGCCCGCTCGCTGCTGGGCTTAAAGAAAACGGCTGCAAAACCGAAATTGTGGCGGGCTTTAGAAGCAAGGACATAATAATTTTGGAAGATGAAATGAAAAGCATAGACCAAAACGTCGTTATTGTTACTGACGATGGCTCAAACGGCAAAAAGGCCTTGGTTACTGAGCCTTTGGAGGAAAAACTTTCAAACATAGGAGGTTATGACCTCGTGATTGCTGTGGGACCTATTCCTATGATGAGAGCGGTTTGTAGCGTGACTAAAAAATACGGCGTTAAAACGATAGTCAGCATGAATTCAATTATGATTGACGGCACGGGGATGTGCGGTGGATGCAGGCTGAAAGTTGACGGTAAAATTAAATTTGCATGTGTTGATGGACATGATTTTGACGGGCATTTGGTTGATTTTGCAGAAATTTCGGCAAGAAATAGAACATTTTCAGAAAAAGAAAATGAAGCAAAAAGAAAATACTGTAATTTATTTAAGGGTGTTTGAAATATGATTAATAGAAGCAAGTTTAAAGAAAAAATGCCGGTTTTGGAAATTCAAAAAAGAAAAACTAGTTTTTGCGAAGTTGAGCTTGGTTTGCCGGAAAAAGAGGCTTTGAGCGAGGCTGCAAGGTGCCTTAACTGCAAAAATAGCCCCTGCCGAAGCGGCTGCCCTGTGGGGGTGGATATCCCCGGGTTTATTTCTTGCATTGCTGCGGGCGAGAATCAAAAAGCTTATGAAACCATTTTGAAAGATAATATTCTGCCTTCGATATGCGGCAGGGTTTGCCCGCAAGAAAAGCAGTGCGAGGCTAAGTGCATTAGGGCGAGAAACGGCGAACCGGTGGCGATTGGCCGCTTGGAAAGGTACGCTGCGGATAATTCAAAAAGCATAAATAAAAATTCTGAAATTAAAAGTAATGGCAAAAAAGTCGCCGTGATTGGTTCTGGTCCATCGGGGCTCACTTGCGCGGGCGAGCTTTGTAAAAAAGGATACGAAGCTCATATTTTTGAGGCCCTTCATGTCCCTGGCGGGGTGCTTTCTTACGGTATTCCTGCGTTTAGGCTGCCACGGAACATCATTGAAAACCAGCTGGAAGATTTGAAAAACATGGGCGTTAAAATTCACACGAACACCGTTGTTGGCAAAACTCTTTTGCTTGATGACCTTTTTGAAATGGGTTTCAGCGCGGTTTACATTTCAACCGGTGCTGGTTTGCCGAAGTTCATGGGTTTGCCGGGCGAGGGTTTGCCGGGCGTGTGCTCTGCTAATGAGTTTTTGACTCGAATTAACCTCATGAAAGCTAACAACCCTGATTACGATACGCCGATTAATATTCCGAAAAAAATTGCTATAATTGGCGGCGGAAATGTTGCGATGGATGCTGCTAGGTGCGCTGTGAGAATTGGCTGCGAGAAGGTTTTCGTTATTTACCGCAGGACTGAAGACGAAATGCCCGCAAGAAAAGACGAAATCACCCACGCAAAAGAAGAGGGCGTTGAGTTTATTTTCCTTAAAACTCCTGTTGAGTTCACTGAAAATGGTGGCGTTTTGAGCGGCGTTAGATGCGCAAGCATGAAATACGCGGGCATGGGCGATGACGGCAGAAAGCTTTTTGAAAAATCAAGCGATGACATCTGCGAGATAGAAATAGATGCGGCGGTAATTGCAATTGGCAATGGCGCTAACAAAATTCTCACAGAAAGCGAAAAAGAAATTTCAACCAAAGAAAATGGATGCATAATCGCGGAAAAAGAAACCGCAAAAACTTCGAAAAAATTCGTTTACGCCGGCGGAGATGCTGTTATAGGCGCGGCAACGGTCATTCTGGCGATGGAAGCAGGCAAGCGCGCGGTAGCTCAAATTGACAAAGATTTAACTGATTAGAAGGTGGTTTTGACATATTA
>USIK01000022.1 GCA_900554775.1 uncultured Oscillospiraceae bacterium | reverse complement strand
GCAGCGACCTTGATGCCTTAGCTGTGACGTACGCTCCGGGGTTAGTTGGTTCTTTGCTCGTTGGAGTTAATTTTGTGAAAGGCCTTGCAATTTCAACTGGATTACCTATTATTCCTGTTCATCATGTCAAGGCTCACATTGCCTCGCTTTACATTAGCAACCTTGATTTAAAGCCGCCGTTTCTGTGTATGGTTGTTTCGGGTGGCCACAGCTCTATTTTCGAGGTTAAGGATTACACCACCGTGAAAACTGTGGGAAAAACCAGGGATGACGCTGCGGGCGAGGCTATTGATAAAGTCGGAAGACGCCTTGGCATTGATTATCCGGGCGGGATACATCTTGATGAAGTTGCAGAGAGTGGCAACGACGAAGCTTTTGAATTGCCGGTTCCTTTAAAAGGAGAGAAAACCTACGATTTTAGTTTTTCAGGGCTTAAAACTTCGATGATTAACACGATAAATCATCTTAACCAAAAGGGCGAAGCTTTGCCGACTGAAGACCTTTCGGCTTCTTTTAGGAAGTCCGTGGTTGATTGCCTCGTTTCGAATGTCATAAAGGCTGCTTTGGATTTAGGCTACAAAAAAATTGGAGTTTGCGGGGGAGTTTCGGCAAATTCGCTTCTTAGAAAAAATTTGAGCGAAGAATGCAAGAAAAGAAATTTTGAATTTTTCATGCCTCGCAAAGATTTATGCGGAGATAACGCAGCGATGGTTGGTTCGCAGGCTTATTATGAATTTTTGAAGGGCAAAAGAGCGGATCTTTCGCTCAATGCTTATGCCAGTATGCCCGTTGAAAAAGAAAATACTTAAATAAAAAATGCTCATGAGTTTATTCATGAGCATTAATTTTTTCGTAAAATTTAATAAATTCTCTAAGCACTCTTTTGTCGCAATCAAAAGTGAGAGTTTGAGTGGCCGAATCAAAATCAAGCCAAGCAAAATATTCAACCTCGCCTTCTTGAGCTACGGCATTTTTTGAATTTGCTTTAGCAGCAAAATAGCTTGCTTCAATAATAACGTTTTCTCTGCAGCTGAATTCCGTTTTTTCTTTGAAATCACCTATGATTTCAGTGTCGAGCCCAACTTCTTCTTTGATTTCACGAAGAGCGGTTTCTTTTTCTGTTTCGCCGGCTTCCATGTGGCCTTTCGGGAAAGTCCAAAGCATTCTTCCTTTAAAATTGGAACAAATCAAAATAACTTCGCATTTTCCTTCGCTTTCATAGAAAACCACTCCGCCGCAGCTTCTTTCACGTTTAACTTCGTTATTCATACTCTTATTTCCCCCTTGTATGTTTTAAATTCTACTTTTTAATTGCCTTAAAGTCAATCTCAACAATGTTAATTTTGTATATTTAATTTTTGTGAAAAACAGCCTATAACTTGAAAAATTATTATTTGCACGATGTGTAATATAGTACTTTTATTGACAGTTTTTATTTTTGGTGTTAAAATAAATGTAAAATGATTTTTGGAGGGGATTAATATTATGAATAACAAAGAATTTGAAAATTATAGAGACAAAATTGAAAAAAGAAGCGATGAACTCACTGCAGAAGAACTTGAATTGATAGCAGGCGGTGTTTCAGGGGTGAAAAAGGGTTTTGCTTCGGCTCTTGCGCTTGCGGCTCTTAGCGCGGCTCCTTCTATTAATGCGCAAAGCACCCTTTCAATTAATAATACCGGTAATAGAGCCGGGTACTCTCAAGTGGAAGTTTATAATAATCCTGTTAAAAGATATGCATACGTGAGCGATGTTGTTGATCTTAAAAAGGCTTTGAGAAATTCTGATATTGATTACATTTTGGTTACTAAGGACCTTTACATAAAAGAAGATGTAAGATTCCCAAACGACAGAAAAATGACCTTAGACTTAAGAGGCCACGCTGTGCATTTTTTAAATCCTTCGGTTCAGTTTATCATGGGTGACAAATATGACGTGCAGATCCCTTACACTGTTCATCATGACGGCTATTGGAAAGAAGAAAAGCTTGGTCGAGAAGTTGTTTACGGTTTTAATGCAGAAGGCAAAAGAATAGTTAAAAATGAAAAAGACGTTTTCAAAAAGATTTGGATTCCTCCCTTTGACGAAATAAAGTATAGATCTGAGTTAAGGTATTTTAAAGATGCCGAACTTACTGTGAAAAATGGCCAAATTATCGGTCATGATGGAAGAAATGGTGCTAGCAAAAATGAAGTAAGATTTTTCAGAAGCAGCGTTAGCGGTGAGGACGGCCAAACTCCGTCTGCGCTTTTTAAGGCTATTAGCGGTAAACTCTATCTTTCTAATGTTAAATTAACCACGGGCAATGGCGGAAACGGCGGCGATGCTTTTTATTCAACCGAACTTCATATTCCTATCGTTGGAAGAGGCAATGGCGGTGACGGCGGTAACGGAGGCAATGGTGGCGATGCTTTTGAGGCTGAAGAGTGCGAGATTACCACGAGCGATGTTATATTTGATTTTGGTAAAGGCGGCAATGGCGGAAAAGGCAGCATGCCTAACCCTTCAGCTTGGATAAACCCCGGCTTTAAAGGCAGCAGAGGCTCCAACGGAAGAACGGGGAATTACGGCGTTTATAACTTAATCAAAAAAATAACCACCTGCTAAAGGGCAGGTGGAATTTTGTTTGTATATTTGAAAATAAAAAAGCCCTTGGCATTTAGTACCAAGGGCTTTAATTTTTATTTTGAAAATAAACCGAAGTAAATAACAGCATTTGTTGCAACAACTGCTAAAAAGAAACCAATTGCAATGATTCTCGTCCAGCGTTCAAGGAAGGAATCAATTGACCTTGACTTATTCTTGGTGAAGAATGTGTCGGCAGAAGATGCGCCAGTTACTGTTCCAACTGAACGTTGGTGGCCTTCTTGGAATAAAACTACGAGTGTTAAAGAAACTGCAAGTATTATTAAAACAACTCCCATAACTATTTCTAAAATGCTCATTTAAACCGCTCCTTTAATTCAAATTTTCAGCTCTTTTGAGCCAAACTTCCGCAATGTCAATTGCATTATACAGACCATTTTTCTCACTTACTTTAACGATTTTCTTCGTGTCTGAATTCGTGGTTGTGTCCATCATTTCAACTTGAACTTTGGAAGAAATATTCAAATCGTCTTTTGGGAAAGAGTCTTTAACTTCCATTTTGATAACATACTTATCTGAAAGATTGCCATAATAAATGGTGTTACCGCATCTCACCAGCGGCTTGCCTTTATAAAGGACAAAAGGGCTTGCATTTTTATCAGTTTTTTTAGTGCTTTTCATGCCGCAAAACCTCACAAAAATTTTTTTTAACCTTTTCACTGTACACTATAACATTAAAAATACTTTTTTTCAAGTACCTTGTACAAATTTTTGCTGAGAAAAATAATATAAATTCTTTAAAATTTCAAAATCGGTATAATTTATACATTCTTGACACACCACTTTGATATGTACTAAAATTACATTGAAGAAATTTGACATATTTATCTTTCGAATTTTTGCTTTATTCGTATTTAAGCATACATTTTTTGAAATTAATCATAAATTTATAAAAATATATATATTTAAGAGTTACATTCTGTTTTTTGCATGCCGGAATAAAGCAGATGTTTTTAAGAAAGACGAATTTTCTTACAATAAAATCTTTAAAATAGGAGGTAAAATAAAATTTGGGAATGTTAATAATAGTAGGAATCGTTTGCGCTGTGGCAGCATTTCTGATGGGGGTTACATACAGGAAACTCCAGGCTGAAAAAATGATTTCCTCGGCTGAAGAAGAAGCTTCCAGAATCATGGAAGTTGCAAAAGAACTTGCCGAAACTAAGAAAAAAGAAGTTGTGCTTGAAGGAAAAGAAGAGGTTCAAAAGTTTAGGTCTGAAACCGAAAAGGAGCTCTCAGAGCGCAGGAAAGATATTCAAAGGCAAGAACGAAGAGTAGTTCAAAAAGAAGAAAACCTCGATAGAAAAACCGAAAACCTTGAGCTTCAAGAAAAAAATATTTTGATGAGAGAAAAAGAAATCGAGGATCAATATAGGCAGGCTGAAGCAGTTAAGAAAAGCCAATTTGAAATGCTTGAAAAGATTTCGGGCATGACGAGCGCTCAGGCTAAGAGCTTTTTGCTTGAATACCTTGAAGATGATTTTACGCATGAAAAGGCCGTGAGAATAAGCCTTCATGAGCAGAATCTTCGTGAAGAATGCGAGAAAAAAGCTAGAGATATCCTTTCGGTTGCAGTTCAAAGATGTGCTTGCGACTACATTTCAGAGGCCACTATTTCAGTAGTTGCGCTTCCAAGCGACGACATGAAAGGAAGAATAATAGGAAGAGAAGGAAGAAACATAAGGTCCATCGAAAGTTTGACCGGCGTTGACCTTATAATCGACGACACGCCCGAAACTATCACTCTTTCTTCCTTTGAACCAATCAGACGTGAAATCGCAAGGATTGCGCTTGAAAGATTAGTCGCTGACGGAAGAATTCATCCGGCGAAAATTGAAGAAATGGTTGAAAAAGCCAGGGAAGACGTTGAAAGAGATATTAAAGAAGAAGGCCAAAGAGTTGTAATAGAGCTTGGAATTAACAACATGCATCATGAGCTTGTTAAACTCCTTGGAAGACTTAAATACAGAACCAGCTATGGCCAAAACGTTTTGAATCATTCGGTTGAAGTGGCTTACCTTTGCGGCGCTATGGCTTCTGAGCTTGGGATAGATTACTCTTTAGCGGTTCGTGCAGGTCTTCTTCATGACATCGGCAAGGCTCTTGACCACGAAAGCGAAGGCTCGCACATTGAGCTTGGCGTTAATGTCCTTAAAAAATACAAAGAAAACGAAGCCGTTATTCACGCGGTGAATGCTCACCATGGAGACGTTGAGCCGGAAACTCCGCTTGAATTTATTTTGCAAGCTGCAGACACAGCTTCGGCTGCAAGGCCTGGTGCAAGGCGCGAAAACCCTGAAAATTACATAAGGCGTCTTGAAAAACTCGAATCTTTGGTTTCTTCTTTCGCAGGGGTTAGAAACTGCTTTGCGATTCAAGCAGGAAGAGAAGTAAGAGTAATGGTTAAACCTGAAGCGGTTGAAGACGAAAACATGATTCCTCTTGCAAGGAGTATGTGCAAAAAGATTGAAGCAGAGCTTGATTACCCAGGTCAGATAAAAGTGAGATAGATTACGCAAAATAAGGAGATGTTTCTATGAGAATTCTTGCGATAGGAGATATAGTCGGCAAAAATGGCACCGATTTTGTCAGGTCAAGGCTCACGCAGTTTAAACGTGAGCATGAAATCGACATGGTGATTGCGAATGCTGAAAATTCAGCTGAAGGAAACGGTATTTTGCCGGCTGTTGCCTCATCGCTTCTTGAAAATGGCGTGGATGTTATAACAGGGGGGAATCACTCGTTTAGAAGAAGGGAAATCTTCCCGTTTTTAAGCAACAACAGGAGGAGCACAAGACCTTATAACTACCCTCCTGCGACCACGCCGGGTGTTGGCTATTGCAAGGTTGATGTTAAAGGCATCAAAGTAGCGGTTATAAATTTGCTGGGGGTTGTTTACCTTGAAAGTTTAAGGTCGCCATTCGAGGCTGCAGATGAAGCTATAAGCAAGTGCAGCGATTGCCCGATTAAAATAGTTGACTTCCATGCTGAAGCAACCGCTGAAAAAAGAGCGCTTGGTTATTATCTTGACGGCAGGATTTCGGCTTTTTTTGGGACGCATACACATGTTCAAACTTCCGACGAAGAAATTTTGCCAAGGTCAACGGGATATATAACAGACGTTGGAATGACGGGAGCTATAGAGTCCGTTTTGGGAGTGAAAAAAGAGCTTTCGATAAAAAGAATGAGGTGCAAAATTCCAACGAGATTTGAAAATGCTTTTGGACCATGCAAAATGGAATGTGTTATTTTTGACATTGATGAACAAAGCGGCAAAACCAGAAATGTTGAAAGATTTAGAGTAATATGATTTTCGTAATTAAGGAGCTGTGTTAGATTGTTAAATGGTTTACGTTTAAAAAATGCACTTATTTCGGGTGCTAACAACATTATTAAAAATAAGGAACACGTCAATGAGCTTAATATTTTCCCTGTTCCTGACGGAGACACCGGAACGAACATGTCAATGACGATTTCTTCGGGTTCAAAGGCAATTGCTGATTTGCCTGAAGATGTTACTACCGGCGAAGTTATTAAAAATTTTGTTCCTAATTTGCTTCGTGGAGCAAGAGGAAACTCCGGCGTCATTCTTTCGATTCTTTTTAGGGGTTTTAACAAGCTTTTTGGGGAGTCCGAAAGTTTAACGGGCGTTGACCTTATAAACGCGCTTGAAATCGGCGTTCAAGGTGCTTACCAAGCTGTTAGCAAACCTATGGAAGGAACTATGCTCACAGTTGCGAGAAAAGCTTTTGAAAAAGGCAAAGAAATTTCGAGCGTTAGCAATGATGTTAAAATCGTTTGGGAGCAAGTTTGCAAAGGTGCGAAAGATGCGCTTGAAACCACCCCTGAACTTTTGCCTGTGCTTAAAAAAGCCGGCGTAGTTGATGCGGGCGGAAAGGGCCTTTGCCTTATTTTCGAGGGCATGCTTTCGGTTTTTAAAGACGATGTTGTCATTGATTGCGACACCCCTGCTCAAAGCATTGAATCTGACGATACCTTCAAAAATGCCGCGGCGGAATTCGACGGAGACATCACTTTCACTTACTGCACTGAGTTCATAGTTAGAAGAAGCAGGCTTTGCAAAACTCCTCCTGCAAAATTAAAAGCGAAGCTTCAAAAAATTGGGGATTGCGTTGTCGTGGTTGATGATGATGAAATCATCAAAGTTCATGTTCACACCGAAAACCCGGGTAAGGTTTTGCAAGAAGGCATTAAGTTCGGCCAGTTTTTAACGGTTAAAATCGAAAACATGAAAGAGCAACACAGGCTTGCAGCTGAGGCTCAGCGCGAAAAACTTCATAAAGAAGAAAAAACGGAAGTCTTCACCCCGAAAGACCCCGAAGAAGAATTCGGTTTCGTTGCAGTTGGCGCAGGAGACGGTGTTGTTAACCTTTTCAAAGAAATTGGCTGCAATAACGTTATAAGTGGCGGCCAAACAATGAACCCAAGCACCGACAAGATTGTTCAAGCAATTTTGGCAACTCCGGCAAAAACTGTTTATGTTTTCCCGAATAACAAAAATATTATTATGTCGGCTCAGCAAGCGGTTTCGCTCGTTAAAGACAGAGTCGTTATAATAATCCCAAGTAAAACGATTCCTCAAGGAATTTCTGCTATGCTTTCGTTTGACGCCGGCCTTAGCGCAGAAGAAAATCTAAACGCTATGACGGGCGCAATGGCAAGAGTTAAAACAGGCCAAATAACTTTCGCAGCGAGAGACTCTGAATTCGGCGGAATTAAGATAAGAGAAAACGATATTCTGGCTCTTTCGGATGGTAAGCTCGTTTTCAGCGGCAAAGACCCTGTTAAATGCGCTGTTAAACTCGTGAAATCAATGGCTGACAAGAACTCTGAGTTCATTACCATAATATATGGCGAAAGTATCAGCCTCCAGCAGGCTCAAATGGTCAAGAGCATGGTTGAAACATCGCTTAAAGGAGCGGTCGAGATAAATTTAGTAAACGGCCAGCAACCTATTTATCATTTCATTTTGTCGGTTGAGTAATTTTGGAGGTCTTGATGGATATCGAGAGTTTGAAAGGAGTTGGCGCCAAGACGGCGCTGCTTCTTCGGAGCTTAAATATAAACACAGTTAAAGATTTGATTGATTTTTACCCTCGCTGTTACGAAAATTTCAGTAACCCGACTACAATTCAATTTGCAAAAGGCAGGAGGATCTCCTGCGTGAAAATTAAAGTGATTTCGAAGTTTTTTCCTTCAATGTTAAAAAGCGGTAGGTTTATTTATAGGCTTGCCACTTCTGACGGTACGGATGGTTTGGAAATCATTTTTTTTAATTCAAAATATTCTTATGAAAAGCTGAAAGTTGGCAGCGAATATGTTTTGCTTGGGGCTATTACCGTTAATAACGGCAAATACCAAATGCTTTCGCCAAAAATAAAGGAGTCAGGCCAAGATTTAGTCCCTGTTTATTCGCTTTGCAAGGGCCTCACTTCCAAAAAAATTGCCTCGCTTGTTAAAAATGCTTTTGATTTAGTCCCCAAGAATTACCCGGCCGATATTTTCCCTGAAAGAATTTTAAAAGAAAAAGATCTTTGCAAGATTTCTTTTGCTGTTAGGAATATTCACTTCCCGAGCGATTTAGAGTCGCTGGAGGCATCAAGGAGACGGCTTATTTTCGAAGAATTTTTCTTTTATCATTTGAGCATGAAGTCACTCAAAAAGCAGGCCAGGCAAGAAAGCAAAGTTATAATTAAAAATGATTATTCCGAGGAATTTTACGCGAAGCTTCCTTTTAAAATAACCGATGAGCAAAGAAAAGTTGTTTCGGAGTGCATTAATGACATGCAAGGCCTTTCGATGAACAGGCTTTTGCAGGGTGATGTTGGCTCCGGCAAAACCGTTACAGCCGCGGCGATTGCATATTCCGTTGTTAAAAATGGCTACCAAGTGGCTTTCATGGCGCCGACGGAGCTCTTGGCAACGCAGCACTTTGAAACACTCAAAGAGTTTTTTAAAGATTTAAACGTTAAAACCGAACTTATTTGCGGCTCTATGGGAGCTAAAGCTAAACGAAACGCTTACGAAAATGCCGCTTTGGGAATTGCCGACGTTGTTGTTGGCACACATGCAATAATTTCAGATAATCTCGCATTTAAAAATTTGGGATTCATAATAACTGATGAACAGCACAGGTTCGGGGTTAATCAAAGAGGGAAACTAGCCGAAAAGGGCGATGCGCCGCATGTTCTGGTTATGTCCGCTACGCCGATTCCAAGGAGCCTTGCGATGATAGTTTACGGTGACCTTGATATTTCGGTTTTAAACTCGGTTTTGCCCGGCAGGCAGAAGATTGACACTTTTAGGATTACGACTGATAAACGCGCGAGAATGTACGGCTTTTTGAGCAATGCAATTTCGAATGGCGAGCAGGTTTATATCGTTTGCGCCAGCATTGAGGAAAACGAAAATGACGTTCTCGACGTTGAAACTTGCAGGAAGATGCTTCTTGACTATGGCTTTCAAGCTGAAGATGTTTGCATCCTTCACGGCAAAATGAAGCCTGCCGAGAAAGACCTTGTAATGAAAGAATTTATTGAAGGAAGAATAAAAATTCTTATTTCCACCACCGTCATAGAAGTTGGAATAGACGTGCCGAATGCAACGGTTATGATGATTGAAAATGCAGAGCGTTTCGGCCTTGCTCAGCTTCACCAGTTGAGAGGACGTGTGGGACGTGGAAAATATCAGTCTTACTGTATCTTCATGAGTGCCTCAAAATCAAAGGAAACGAAAGAACGGCTGGATATTCTAAATCACTCAAATGATGGATTCAAGATTGCAAGCGAGGATTTAAGACTACGTGGTCCCGGAGACCTTTTTGGCATCCGCCAGAGCGGACTTATGAATTTCAAGCTTGGAGATATCTATCAGGATGCGAAGATCCTTCAGATGGCAAATGAGGCCGCAGATCAGCTTACGGAAGAAGATGAAGAATGGATCAGAAAACTGCCGAATTATGAGAATGCGGCAGGAGTTGTGATATAACATAACGGGGGAAATCACTGCAGATGGATCCGGCGGATATAACAAAGAAGCCGCAATGTGCAGACTCTGTGAATATAACAAAAAATAATCAACACATGACAACTTTGTAATAATAGAAATCATGTGTTGATTTTTTGCAATTTTCCAGTCTGCGTTTCTAGCTTTTGCAGGCGGTGTCAGACTATTTGCCTGCCATCTGTTTTTCCTGCTGTACAATCATTTTCTTACCCATATAACCGCCGACAGATCCCA
>USIK01000021.1 GCA_900554775.1 uncultured Oscillospiraceae bacterium | reverse complement strand
CTTAAATCTTGACATCTGCCCCATCAAAAAGCTTGTTTTGAAGATGCCGCGGAATGCTGCCGGAAATGCCAAGTCTCACGTCGGAAATAGCTTTGTTAATCGCATTGTAAGCAGAATTTGATTTCGGCGATAAACAAACCAAAATAACCGCATCAGCAAGCGGAATTCTTGCTTCGGGCAAACCTACTTGAAAAGCAATGTCAACGCAAGATTTAACGAAATTAATCGCCTGAGGATAAGCAAGGCCCACGTCTTCGCAAGCGCAAACCATAAGCCTCCTGCAAACTGAAGCCAAATCGCCAGATTCAAGAAGCCTCGCAAGATAATGAATCGCAGCGTCAGCATCCGAACCTCTCATTGACTTTTGAAAAGCCGAAAGAAGATCATAGTGCTCATCGCCGGCCTTGTCATATCTCACTGCGTTTTTCCCGGCAACCTGAAGGACCGTTTCTTTACTAATGGTTTTAAAATCAGAAGCATTCGCCGAAACTTCCAAAATATTAATCGCCTTTCGAACATCTCCGCCGCAAGAAAAAGAAATCTGCTCAAGCGCGTCGTCTTCGATTTCAAGGCTTTTGTTTTCTTTTTTGAGAATCGAAATCGCACGGTTTAAAGCTTTTTTTATGTCGTCTTTCGAAACGGGTTTAAACTCAAAGACGGTCATCCTGCTAAGAAGAGCGCTGTGAATGTAAAAATAAGGATTTTCGGTCGTTGAAACAATCAAAGTGAGCTTACCATTTTCAATGAATTCAAGCAAAGTTTGCTGCTGCTTTTTATTAAAATACTGGATTTCATCAAGGTAAAGCACAATTCCGTTAATCGCAGGCAATGTTCCAAGCTGAGCAATAACCTCTTTTATGTCGCTTGTTCCTGCAGTTGTGCAATTCAATTTTTTAAACATTTTGCCGGAATTCTTCGTTATTATTTCTGCTAAAGTCGTCTTCCCAACGCCTGGAGGACCATAAAAAACAAGGTTAGTCGGCGTTTTGGATTGTGCAATTTTTCTTAAAACTTTATTCTCACCAAGAAGATGCTCCTGCCCAACAATATCGTCAATCGACTCCGGCCTTATCAAGTCGGCCAATGGTTTGCTCATAGTTGCCTCCTTTTTTTCTTTTCCTTTATAGTGCCACTGTTTTGACTGTTTTTCAAGGGAAAAGGTTAAGCTTTTAAAGTGATTTTAATTTTTTATTAAATTCGCCCTTGACATATCAGAAATTTGTGTTATAATTAAACTATAATAAATTTAAAAAGCGGTCTAGAGAAAAGCTTATCAAAATTTTGTGAACTCGCTAACAATTCCAACAGTAGCATGCTTTTATTTAAACTATACAACGCTCTAAATAATTCTCACAAAAATTGATTAAGTTTGGATCTTAACTAATTTTTAAAATTTTTTATCTAAGAAAGGACATGCTAAATGATCAAATTAAACAAAGTTTTAGCGACATCACTCGCTACGTTAACTCTTGCAGGTTCATCATCCCAAGTTTTTGCAGCTAGATCAAAAAGACCACAGAAATCATTAACATCAAGTGCAACAGATGCAACAAGACAAGAAAGAATAAACGCCCAGTCCTGCGACCGTGAGATTGTTGAATTTGCATACAAAGTATTTTGTGATACTCCAAAGGAAGAACCTATACCAAACATTTTGCGCGTGGCTGCTCTTGTACTTGTGCAAAAATTGGGCGAAAACCCATTCCTGATGCCTGATCGTAATGCGACTAAGTCATTACTCTACCCAAGGCGATTACTAAGACAATCTAGGTCTGGACTAGGAGACAAGACAGTAACATGGACATCTGAACAAGCTATAGATACTTTCACTCTGTATTTTCTAAACTGCAAAATCAACGAAATTTCAGATCAAAATGAAGATTCCGATGAAGCTGCTTCTCATATTACATATAGATTCATATCTAAATATTACGATTTTCTACGTAATTCCCAAAATAATACTAACATTTCCCCAGAATTACGCGAATTCGCAAAAAAAATGGTAAAGTTTATAGTAAAATTTAAAAATAGCTATGATTCAAAAAAAGAAATATACAGAACAAACATTTGCGAACTGACAAGCGGTATAGATGTAAATTTAAACAGAGAAGAACTCTTAGCCAAATTTGGTGATTCTATAAATTCTCTTAAACCAGAAGAAAAGGCTAGATTAGCAATGAACTTTTCAACAATAATGGAATTAGAAGGGCCTAACGCTTTACCTTGCCTTGACATTTTGAAAAACTACCTGGAACAAAATTTAAACAATCAATAATTAATTTTAAAGCACGCCGGTATTTAGTTGGCGTGCTTACTTTTTTCTTTTATTTTAAATATAATTTAAATTGTTATTAAAATTTATTTGTAGTATTGATTTAAATTCAACATTGATTTATAATATAAAGCAAGCAACCGGTAAACAAAAATTATTTAAGTGAGATTATAAATGAATGAGGAAGTATTAAATGACCTAAGGTTAATATTGAAAGATAGAAGTCTCTTAGGAGAATTTTTAAAAATAGATGACATCGGTGAAATGTATGATTTTTGCAAAAACATGGATATAGAAAGCAAAAGCTTGAAATATTCTAAAGAAGAATTTTCAGAAGAGATTGAAAATTTAATTAATAGTCTACCGGAAAATATTTGTGGAAACAATGAATGGTAAATAAATATTGAAATTTATTTTTTTTTATAATTATGTGATTATTTTGCACTTTTGTGTGTTTTTAATTCAAAATACCAAAATCAGCAAGAAACCTCTCTGAGCTGAAAATAATAAATATAGACTTGCTTTCTCAAACTGATTTGATGTATTTAATGCCCGGTTGCTAAACTTCATTAAGCCTTTAAACATTAATTTTATAATGCAAAATCATTGACACTTTGCTAAAAAATATATTTTTATGAAATATTAATGTTTAGGAGAAAAAATGAAGATTAAAAAACTTATAAGTAATTTATTAGCAACCACAGCAATAGCTTTTTCCAGCCCTTTGGCGTTTGCCCAATGGACGGCTGTTGACATTAACCCCAAGATGATAAATTTCGAAGTATCAGGCAAAAAATTGGTGTTGGCTTAGTCCCTCACTGAAAATAATTGAATACTGGACAAATAAATACAGCGAAGAAACCATAGACTCATATTACGAGAAAGCATGCAAAGAAATGAAAGAAAACAAAAATTACAACTTGTTTTTCTTTACAGTAAACGTGATTTTGAAATCTCTTAAAGGTAAATATCCTAAGGAATTTTCAAGCCGATCCTATCTCAACCCTAATGAAGACAACACTTGCAATTCAATCGTTAACATAAAAGGCATAGAAAACTTTCTAAATAAATGTTATAAATCGCAAAAATTTAGTTCTTTTGAAGTAAATTTCGCTAATAAACCGCTTGAAAATATAATCAATAATTTTGAAATTTATTTAACCAAAATTAACGATAAAACTGCATTTGACATTACAAGCAGAACAATAGAAGAAAATAAATGCCCGCTTTTAGCAGCACTACCTATCAAAAGAACCGACATTTACTCAGTAAAAGAATTAAAACAATCTGCAGCAACAACCGCCAGAGAAATCAAATCAAATTACTGCTCAGTATCACTACACAGCTTCTTAATTACAGGAATAGACAGCCAATCCGGTAAAATTCGTTTAATAAATCCAACTCCCCGTAAACGCTCTGAAGGAATAATAGAGCGCAGCAAAGATGAGTTCAATAAATATTGCTTTATTCTTTCAGGAATTCTTGGCAAAGAATTCAGTTTATAATGAAAATAATTTATCCCCGATTTCTCGGGGATTTTTCTTTTGCTATTTTGCCTCAATTATTTTAATCTTGCTTGCAGCTATATCTGATTGGCCGGAAACAATGTCTCTTATTATAATCGCAGAATTTTCGCTCACACTGCCCGGGTTTACAACAACATTGCATTCATCATTTTCTATGCACACTAGGCATTCCGAAAAACCTTTTGATTTAATCAAATTTTCAATATTCGATTCCTCAGTTGCGGTTTTTGCGATTGAATCAATTCCTTTTGTGATTTTTTCTTTTGTTTCGGGGTTGATATTTGGCATTGAAAGAAGATTTTTGAGTTTTTCCTCAGAATATTCGTGAGCTTTTTGGCGGTTTATTTGAGCTTCAGCAAAATATTTTTTAGTTTTATCTGAAACAGATTGTTGCGAAGACGAAGATGAATCTTAATCTGAAAAATCATTGTTATTTACATATCTTGCTTCGCCAAGCTCCTCGGTGGATTGAAGCATATTGCTAACTTCAAAATTTTTATCCCCTGTGAATTGCCAGTTAAGGTAAACCGCTGTTCCAAGCGCAGCTATTAATGATGCTAAAATAATTTGACGTTTACGAAATTTCATTTTTTACTCCTCCAAATTTTTTCTTTACAATAATTAAATACATGAAAAATTCATCCTGATTTAGTCACGCAAACCCGCGCAGAGCTTATGTTAAGAGCCGTGGTCGTTGCTTCGACTATTCTTTTTTTAACCACAGCGTCATCTCCTCCCGGGCAAATCACAACCACTCCTTTCACTTTTGGTTCTATCTCAGTGACTGCTAAAGCGTGCTCTGTTCCTGAAGAATCTTTAACCGTTATGAACTTTTTTTCGCAGTCGTTAGTTTCTCTTTTGCGCATTATGTCGCCGCTTGATTTATCCTCGCTGGCCTCGTTGTTCTTGCGTGCTTCGGTAGCATAAACCGTCTCGGCGCCGCTCTCAAGAGTTATTAAAACTCGGCAATTCCCAGCGCCTTTAATGCCGGAAACAATGCCTTCAAGGCTTTTTTCAAGCTCCCCTCTTTTTTGCTCAGAAGCAATTTTTTTGTTAGGTTTTGCATCGCAGCTTTTCACTTCAGGTTTAAAAAAACTAGAAACAAAAATCAGCGAAATCCCTGAAAAGCCTAAAATCACAGCATATTTCTGAAAATCTTTTCCATTTAAACTTTTTTTCAAAAATTCTTTAAAATCCACAAACCCTTCCTCCTTTTTAAACTTCAATCACATCTACCTCAATGTTAAGCCTATTTTTGATTTCTTTTTGAATCTGAGGCTTGAAATTTTCAAACTCTTTTTCGATATATATTTTGCACCTAATCATTACTATGCAGCCCTCAGGATTCTTATCCATAAAAATTTCAATTTTTTTTGAAGTTACTCCAATTTCTCTCAAAAGTGACCGCACAACAACCTTTATATTCCCTGAAATAAGATCCGAGGCTTGAGTTTCAACATTATCCGCAAATTTCGTCGAAAGCTTTGGTTTTGCATTTGAAATTAAATTATTAAATTCCAATTTGAAATTCCTGAAAGCCGAAACCAGCGGGAAAACCGCAAGGCAAACAGCAAAAAGGCTTATGACCATACGCATGCTCTTGCCCACCTTGCCCGGAGGAACAAAAATTTCGAAAAGAGTGCAAATGACAGCCGTTAGAGAAAGCATTGCGGCCCAATTTCTGATATTTTCCATTATTTTCCTCCTATAACGAGCATTACAACGCACGAAACAACAAGAATAACAAACGAGAAAACTAGAATTGCCATCACCGTTGACATAACACTCGCGACGGATTTAATAAGTGAAGAAATATTTTTAAGCTCCAAAACATCACCAATACACTTCGAAAAATTTAGAAATATAATCCAAAGGCCACACTGAGCAAACGCCGGCAAAAAAACGACCGCTCCCGCGAAAACTCCAAAAGCACCAACGCCGGACTGCAAAAGACGAATGGAACCTTGAACCGTCGAGTAAGCATCGCTGACCATTCCCCCAACTATCGGGACGCACTGGCCCAAAACGCATTTCGCTAAACTTGACTTCAAGCTATCGCCCGAACTTGCCACCAAATTTTGCAAAGTGAGGATGCTCGTTTATACCACCGAGAAAAATTCCAAAACATTTTTAAGCGTTTTCATGACCATCTTGCAAATTTCACCGAGCTTCAAATGCGGAGAAATCGAGCAAACAACGCAAAGCCCCAAAAGAACATTTAAAAGCGGCATTAAAAAATCCTCCGAAAGGCGCGAAATAATCTGCCCGGCGAAAATTATGAAAGTATGGTAAGAAGCCGCGCAAATGCTCTGCCCCGAGGCAATCATAATAGTAGACATCACTGGAACATAGCAAAAAATGAAATTGCAAGCCGATTTAATAACCAAAGAAACCAGCGAAATCGTTTTAACAGCGGGGCTTATAATGCAAATTGAGATGCAAAGAGAGCTAACCAAATTAAGCACCCGAGACATTTCCTTATTTCTAAGCGGAGGGTAAATGCTCTGCACAAGCACGAAAAGAAGCATAATAGCCGTGATTGACAAAAATGAGCCGAAAGGAAAAGAAATCTTTTCTTTTACGGTTTGCACTATTGAAGCTAAAATTTTTTTCAAGTCAAAATTAAGCATTTCTGCGGGATTTTCTACGTCTATTCCCATTTTTTCAAGCGTCTCTCTTGATTCTTTGGGCACTGCTTTTTCAATTTCCGCCGCTCCGCTCAATTTGAATTGCTCGGTGTAAATTTCTTCAAAATTTTCAGCAAAAGCCACCGGAGCAAAAAGAAAAACCAAAGAAAAAATCAAGACAAAAATTCTAAACTTTTTCATAGCAAGCCCGCTCCCATGAACTTGAGCGCAAGACCGGTTACTTCGTCAAAAAGTGGAAGCGCAATGCTCACAATCGCAAATTTACCAACAGTTTCAACCTTCGAAGCCAAAGAAATTTCGCCGGCATCTTTGCAGGAATCCGACGCAAATTGCGTAACAAAACATATTCCCAAAGATTTAAAAAGCACTGAAGAATACTTTCCCGGGATTTTTGCCAAGTTCATGAAGTTTTTAATTTCGTTGAAAACAGGGACGAAATTCGAAACAAGATAAGCAATAACCGCAAAACCAACGAGAATATTGACCACAAGGGAATATTCTTTAGCATATTTTTTCAAAATAACCGAAAAAGAAGCCACCACAGAAATTACAACAATTATGCTCATCGCTTTCATTTTTTTCACCTAATTCCTAAATTTTAAAGGTCAAAAACCGATTTTATGGTCCTGAACAAAACGTCTATTTGCTGAACTATCATCATTAAAACCACTATCAACCCCGCTAAAGTGGTCATCATTGCTTGTTCTTCCCTGCCGGAGCGAATCAAAACTTGGTTCAAAACCGCAACGATTATTCCCACAGCGGCTATTTTAAAAATAAGGTCTATGTTCATGTGTAACGTCCTTCCCGTGGTAAATTTAAATCAAAACAATCGAAACAATAAGGCTGATGCAAAAGCCGAGAATTATAGGCAAATTTTTGTTTTTCGCTTTGTTTTTAAGCGCTGTTTCCAAAAAAGGCTTCATAAGAGAAATATTATAGTCGCAGTAGTTTTCTTGCGATACAGCATCTGAGCCGCCCAACTTCAAAGCAAAATTCTTAACCAAGTTTTCTTCTTCACTGCTCAAAAAATAATTTTTACTAAGCCTCGAAAAAGCCTTCTGCCATGCGGTTTCAAAGCTGCAAGTGTTGGAAAACTCCATGCATTTATCAATAACCGGAGAAAGGAACTTGCCGCTACCGTAGCCTTTGAGGATTTGAAAAAGCGTTTTTCGGGTGTATTTAATCTCGGTTTTGATTTCTAAAATAAGCGAAATATATTCCTCCAGGAATTTTATGTGTTCAAGGCTGCGCCGCCAAAAAGCCGTTCCGACCATTCCACCCGCAAAAACAAGAAAAATTATTCCTAAAATCTTCACTTCGAACCACCTCGTTGACTTCCAAAATTTTTTCTACATTTCCAATCAAAACACTGCTTAAAATAATGATTTTATCAAAAGCGCCAGAGTAAAGAAGCAAGAGAACTTGCGGCTTTTTAAGGATTTCTTTTTCACCCAAAGCGTGAATACTAGCAACAACTTTAACTCCGGAATTCAAAGCTTCGTTTATGGCTTTTGCTTCTTTAAAAGTGCCAATTTCATCGCAAATTATCACATTTGGCGAAAGGCACCTAACAGCCCTTAGAATCCCTTCGGGTTTAGAAAACCCGCTAAGCACATCGCTGCTTCCAACGTCCATCTGGGCCTCGCCTTCACTGCAAGCTGCAATTTCAAAGCGCTCATCAACAATTGTTACTTTATTTTCGCTTGAAAAAAGCCTAGCCAAATCACGAAGAATCGTCGTTTTCCCGCTAAGCGGCGGGCCAATAATCAAGGCGCCTTTGCTGCTTTTTTTTATGATTTCATAAATATTTTTCGAGCAATTTTTAAACTCCCTGGCAATTCGCAAATTAAGCGAAGAAATGTCTTTAACCCCCGTTAATACTCCATTTTCCAGAACCGCACTTGAAGCAATTCCAACTCTGTGGCCGCCCGGGAACGTCACAAAACCGTTTTTAAGCTGCTCTTGGAAGCTATAAACCGAATAACCACAAAGCTTTTTAAATATTGCGCTGATATCTTCCGCCGAAATTTCAGGGCTAAGTGATACAAAAGAATCCCCGTAAAAAACCCTGATTTTTTTATTAACCCTAATATCCAAAGCCGAAGCTTTTATTTCACTAGGAAGCTCATGGAGAAATTTTCTTAATCTTTCGGGGAAAATATTTATGAGATTGTCAAAAATTTTTACATCTTTTTTATTGAGCATACTTGTCCTCACTCTCCTAGTAATATAGCTATGGGACGCAGCAAAAAATTAGAACAAAAATAATTAAATTTTTGCTCCTTGCTATTGACTTATATAGATAATATATATATAATCATTTCAATGAATTTTATTTTTGTGCAAAGCATTTACTTTTTAACAAAATCGATTTTTGGAGATGGTTTTTTGAAGAAGTACTTTAAAACTACGATGTGCATTCTCAGCGCAGGTTTAATGATGCTTTCAGGGTGCAAAAGCGGCTCGGAAAACGAAAGCGCCGGGAAGGAATCTAAAACGAAAGACTATGACATTTTTATTTACAACGGTGACACAAGCATAGGGAAATCCTTCAGGGAAATGTGCGACGAATACACGAAAAGAACCGGCGTGATAATAAGGACAGTTACGCCGACGCAAGACGATAACACAATAGAAAATCTGGATTCTTACATCAATTCGGAATATCCGCCGGATATTTTCACCGTTTCAAGCATTGATGAACTTGAAAAATGGCAGCAAGTTGAAAGTATCTGGGATTTTAACAACGCAACCGAAGAAAACTTTAAAAATGTTGTGAATAAAATTCCTTCTGGGCTCAGATTAAGCTCGAATACATCGGATAATTTCGGCGTGCCCACAACCGTGCAAGGCCATGGATTCATAGTTGACCCCAAAATGATTGCCTCACTTTTTGGAGGGGATAAATATTTAAAAGTTCTAAACGACCTTCAAAATTGCTCTTACGAAGAATTCAATGCTTTGGTTGATGCACTTAGCTCATACATTAGCTCGGGCTCGGCCTCAGAAGTAACTTTAAACAGCAAAACTTATTCATTTTCAGCCACGCGCGGCGAACTGAGCGAAAAACTCAAAGGCGTTTTCTCGATTCCTGCACCGGATGCTAAAGTTTCAGGCTCTTACCTGATGAACCCGATTCTCGCATCAATTTTTTCTTCGCCGGCAGAGGCAGTAATTGCCGATGAAAACCAACTTGCTTTGCTTGAAAATCCTCTTAATAAATACACCGAAATGCTTGATATGATTAGCACTTACACCGCGGGGGCAAGCGGGATTCTGAGCAGAGGAACAGACTATATAAGCTCGTCTAAAAACGGCATTACCCCATCAATCAAAAATTTCATAAATGGGAAATCCGTTTTCTTGCTCGGCAGCACCACGGATTATGACAATATAAGCGTTTTCGATGTTTCTGTTGCAAAAAGGTGCGTTTTTGTTCCAATAAAAAGCCCTGTCACAGATTATGACATCTCAAGTTCAAACAAAACCGTCGATAAAAATTTAAGTAAATCGTTAACTTTAAGCGTGCCGAGATACTATTGCATTAATGCAAAATCATCAAGTGCAGAGAAAAAAGCTGCTCAAGATTTTCTTGTTTGGCTCAAAACCTCAGATTTAGCGCAAAAATATGTTGTTTCTGAATTCGGATATGTGCCCTATGACATTGAAGACGGCAGCGTGCTTGACAATGCCCTTAACAGATCAATGGCAACATATGTAAAAGAAAACAAAATTTTGCCTGCGGCCTTCCAAGGAGCGCCTGAAGGATGGTGCGACGATGTTGGCAAGAAAATCATCAGTAGCCTGCTTAGCAAAGTTTCGTGGAACCTTGAAGATTACAGCAGTGTTGCGGAATACGGAATAGACAAATGGAAAAAACTAAAAAGTTAGATAAGGGGGCGCTAAAAAATGGATTACACTTTAAATGATTCTTCTTTGAAGAGCAGCACTCGGTATTTATGGGATAAATTATTAATAAAAAAAATTTTGAAAACCTTAAACGATTTCAAAGATGAAGAAAAAACTTCAAAAAGAAATTTCACTCTGTTTTTAATCGAGCTTAAAATGGCATATGATGAATTTTTGGGAAGTGTAAAAGACCTGCCAATGATAATGAGCTGCCGGGCTCGAGGCGACAATGATTCTAAATTTGGAGGTGAGCAATGCGCGCGATTTGCAAATTCATTTTGCAAGGCTTGCGATAAATATTTGAATTCTTTGGGCGGAAAAGAAAAGTTCGAAGAAAACAGCCCCGAAAGCTTAATTTTGGAGCTGCGAAACAAAGCAAAGCAAGATGAAAAGGCGGCCTGGGACTTTGAAAAAGAAACAAAGAAAGAATACTTAATCACAGGCAGAGATAATTCCTTGGAAATTCTCGAATCAAGCGGATATGAATTTTAAAAAAGAAAGGAAGAAAAAGTTATGAACATTACATCACTATTGAAAAAAGGCATGAAAAGCGTAAAAGAAAAAATCAAAATAAAAGCCACAAGCGACGGAGTTATAGTAGAAGGCAAAAAATGCAAAACAGCTGAAGCTCTTGTTAAACTTGTTAAAAAAGTTGCCAAGAAAGACAAAACTGAAGAAAAAACATATGGCACCGCATGGAACAAAATGGCCATTTCATACAGAGACGCCATTCTTTTAAAACCATTTAAACTCGATGAAAACAGTGAAAAATTTTATGAAGCATTTATTAAAAAATTCAAAAATAAAACCGTCGTACCTGCTACGTTAGATAAATTTTATGATAAATACACAAACGACATGGACCCTAAAATCAAAATGGATAAGATCGCCCCTGTTTATATAGCTTTAAGTTTCTATGCAATGAGAGAAAAAAGCTTGTCACACTCAGTAAATGAATGCAAACCAATAGAATATGCAGGCCATATATTTAAAAATCCAGTTCATCTTTTAGAAGAAACAAAAAAGGAATTCGATCTTGTATTTAAAATGACAATTAAAAAACAAGAAAGAA
>USIK01000020.1 GCA_900554775.1 uncultured Oscillospiraceae bacterium | reverse complement strand
ACCGTCTTCTTCCAATTAAAGTGCAGGTATATGAAGTAAAAGAAGATGACGCGGTACTTGTCACACTCTATGTTGACAAAAGTGACAGACTTTGTGCTTCAATGAAGGTCTACAATCACCTCTCAAATGAATCACCTTATAAAAAAGATGATGAGGTTTTCGGTCGTGTCTATGAAATAAGTGACAATTTTGGTGTATTTATCGCAGTTGATGATAAATATTCCGCACTTCTTCCTAAAAAAGAAGTTATTAATCTCCGCCATGAAATCGAAAAACTCGAAAAATTCCTTGGCGGCGTTAAAGATATGAAAGAACTCCCGGGTGCACTTTTCGTTGTTGACCCGAAAAAAGAAAGAATTGCAGTTGCAGAAGCTAAGAAGCTTGATATTCCTGTTGTTGCAATCGTAGACACAAACTGTGACCCAGATGCAGTTGATTATGTAATTCCTGGTAACGACGACGCTATTAGAGCGGTTAAATTAATCTGCTCAGCAATGGCAAGCGCTATCATCGAAGGAAAAGAAGGCGAAATCGTTTCTTCTGAAATCAGCGAAGAAGCTGCAGTTGAAATCGAAAAAGAAATGTTAGAAACAGCTGAAAAATCTGAATCTGAAGAAGCTTAAGCATATAATTTTTTGGAGGAATATTTATGAGTTTTACTGCTAAAGATGTTAAAGAACTTAGAGAAAAAACCGGTTGCGGAATGATGGACTGCAAAAAAGCGCTCACTTCATCAAACGGCGACATGGAAAAAGCTATAGACTTTTTAAGAGAAAAAGGTCTCGCAGCTGCAGCAAAGAAATCTTCAAGAATTGCTGCTGAAGGTTTGGCAATGGCTTATACAAACGAAGATTCTTCAGTAGGGGTTGCTATAGAAGTAAACTCTGAAACAGACTTCGTCGCAAAAAATGCTGATTTCCAAGCATTTGTTAAACTTTGCGCAGAAACCGTTATGAAGCAAAAACCAGCTTCTGTTGAAGAGCTCTTAGCTGCAAAAACAGAAGACGGCCAAACAATCGAAGCTGCACTTCAAGAAAAGATTTTAGTAATCGGCGAAAACATTAAAATCAGACGTTTCGAACGTTTAGAAGGCGTTGTTGCAAGTTATGTTCACGCAGGCGGAAAAATCGGCGTTTTAGTTAAATTCGACGTTGCAGACAAGAGCGTTGTAAGCGGAGAAGCTTTCAAAACTTTTGCTAAAGACATCGCAATGCAAGTTGCAGCAGCAAGCCCAGCTTACCTCAAAAGGGAAGAAGTTCCGGCTGAGGTTTTAGAACATGAAAAGAAAATTTTGAAAGAACAAATCGTTCAAGGCGGAGCTCCTGAAAAAGTTGCAGATAAAATCCTTGAAGGAAAAATCGGCAAATACTACAAAGAAGTTTGCTTAATTGATCAACCTTTCGTAAAAGATGGCCATATGTCAGTTGCTGACTATGCTAAAAATGTTTCCAAAGAACTTGGAACAGAAATTAAAATTGATGCTTTCGTAAGATTTGAAAAAGGCCAAGGCCTTGAAAAGAAAGAAGACAACTTTGCTGACGAAGTTGCTGGAATGATTAAATAATTAAAAGTTTAATTCTTTAATGAGGCGGCGTTTAATGGTTAGGCTAGATTTAAAATATTTGAAAAATTTTATAAGCGATTCAGACGTTGAATTTTTTGAAGAAAAGCTAAAAAATGCTCATGAAAAGCTGCATAATCCAGATGATTTATCAAACGGAAAAGGCTGGCTTGAGTTACCTGAAAAATTCTCCGAAGATGACATTTTGAAAATTGAAAATGCAGCTCGTGAAATAAGATCGAAGTGCGATGTTTTCATAGTCATTGGAATTGGCGGTTCTTATTTGGGCGCCAAAGCTGGGATAGAGTTTTTAAAACCAAAATATTTGGGTTTTGAGTCTCCTCCTGAAGTGGTTTTTGCAGGGAACACAATGAGCTCGTTTGAAGCAAATAAAATCATCGAAATTTGCAAAAATAAAGACGTTTGCCTAAATGTTATTTCGAAATCCGGGTCTACGCTGGAGTGTGCGTTAACTTTCAGAATTTTGAGAAATATTCTTGAAAATAAATATGGAAAAGGCGAAGCCTGCAAAAGGATTTATTGCACGACTGACCCGGAAAAGGGTATATTAAAGGAAATGTCAATAAAAAATGGTTACAAGACTTTTGATATTCCTTCCAGCGTGGGCGGCAGATACTCCGTTCTTACTGCTGTTGGCCTTTTGCCTCTGGCTGTGGCTGGCGCAAATATCAGGGGAATTTTAAATGGCGCGAAAAGTGCTTGTGAGAAATATAAAGATTTAAGTTTTGAAAATGAGTGTTACAAATACGCTGTTTTGAGAAATGCTCTTTATAATAAAGGAAAAGCTATTGAGCTGATGGCTGGGTATGAGCCTTGGCTGAAGTTCCTTTTTGAGTGGTGGAGGCAGCTTTTCGGTGAAAGCGAAGGAAAATGCAGAAAAGGTATTTTTCCATCTTCTGTAGTATTTTCCACGGATCTTCATTCGATGGGCCAATTCATCCAGGAAGGTAGCAAAGTTTTGTTTGAAACAGTTATAACCGTTAAAAATGATATACAAAATGTGGTTATACCGCATGAAAGTGAAAATATGGATAATCTTAATTATCTTTCAGGGAAAAGCTTAAAATTTATTAACGATAAGGCTTTTGAGGGAACAATTGCGGCTCATGTTGATGGCGGTGTACCTAATATTCATATAGAAATTGACGACGCTGATGAATATAATTTAGGTTATATTATATACTTTTTCGAAAAAGCTTGTGCTATTTCAGCGTACATTTTGGGTGTTGACCCGTTTAATCAGCCTGGTGTAGAGGCTTACAAGAAAAATATGTTTTCTTTGCTTGGCCGACAATAATATTGACAAAATGCAAAAATTGTTTTATAATAAACTTACTTTAAGTTTATGTAGCCTTTTGCATTGGTGGTTTAGCAAAAATATATAAATTAAGTTGAAAGTAAATCAAATAGTTTGCAGAAGGGTAGGTGTTCAGATTATGGCAATAGTACCTAAAAGAAAGACTTCTAAAGCAAGAAGAAATTCAAGACGTTCAAACGTTTGGAAACTTGAGGCTCCGGCACTCAGTCGTTGCGGAAAATGCGGAGGACTCAAATTAGTTCACAGAGTTTGCAGCAGCTGCGGCTACTACAAAGACAGAGAAGTTATTAAAAAAGAGGCATAAGCCTGATTATAGTGTAACTTTTAGAGGAGGAGTGATCCTTCTCTATTTTCTTAAAGCTGCTTTCAAAAGCAGTTTTACGCATGAAAGGAAGGGTAAAAATGTCAAAACCAGTTGTAGCTTTTGTTGGCAGGCCAAATGTTGGCAAATCTACACTTTTCAATAAATTAAGCGGCAAAAGAGTATCTATTGTAGATGATATGCCGGGAGTTACGCGCGACAGGGTTTATTCGGAATGCGAGTGGAGAGGTAGAAAAATTTCTCTTATTGATACCGGAGGAATCGAAATAAGCGGTGCGGAAGATATTATTTCAAAGGCTATTAAATCTCAAGCTGAAATCGCAATGGACGTTGCAGACGTCATAGTTTTTGTTGTTGACGGAAAAGTTGGAATGGCTTTGGGCGATGAAGAAATTGCCAATGTTCTGAAAAGATCCGGCAAACCTGTTATTGTTTGTGTTAATAAGCTTGATAAAGTTGGAAATGAAAACTATAATTTGTATGAATTTTATAATTTAGGCCTTGGTGAACCTATAGCAGTTTCGTCGGTTCATGGTCACGGAACAGGCGATTTGCTTGATGAAGTTTTTAAATATTTGCCAGAAAGCAATGCCTCTGATGACGAAAGTTATATTTCGGTTGCGGTCATCGGGAAGCCTAACGTTGGAAAATCTTCGCTTATTAATCGCATTTCTGGAAGCGAAAGAAGCATTGTTTCTGACATCGCGGGCACAACGAGGGACACGATTGACAGTACAGTGATTAATAATCACGGTAAATATAATTTTATTGATACCGCGGGAATCAGAAGGCGCAGCAAAGTTAGCGAAAAGGTCGAAAAATACAGTGTGATTCGCGCTGGAATGGCGATTGAACGTTCTGATGTTTGCGTTATTATGATTGATGCTAAAGAAGGTGCGACCGAGCAGGACACCAAAGTTGCTGGACTTGCGCATGAAGCTGGGAAAGCTTGTATCATTGCGGTTAACAAGTGGGACGCGATTGCAAAAGAGACCAAAACTTTGGAAAATTACAAAAGAAAAATCAAAGAGAAATTTAATTTTATGTCTTATGCTCCTGTTTTGTTTATTTCTGCTAAAACAGGTCAACGCATCGAAGATTTATTCGAGCTTATAAACAAAGTAAGTGAGTACAATTCAATGAGAGTTTCAACGGGTGTTTTGAACGAGGTTCTTTCAAGGGCAGTCGTGAAAACTCCTCCGCCGAGTCATAAAGGCAAAAAACTCAAGATTTATTACATGACTCAAGTTAGCGTAAAGCCACCAACATTCGTATTTTTTGTGAATAAAGCGGAATTGTTCCATTTTTCTTACCAGCATTATATCGAAAATAACCTTAGGGAAACTTTTGGTTTTGTTGGAACACCTATACATTTTGTGATAAGAGAAAAGGGCGAAAATAGTTTTGAACCTAAAATATAAAGTTGGGAGAAGCATTGATGTTTGAATTTTTAGCAAAATATTGGTTACCGCTATTGTTTAACATGGTTTTGGCTTATCTTATCGGGGGGATAAACTCCTCGATTGTTGCTACGAAATTTTTGGGAATAAAAGAAGACATCAGGAACCTCGGCAGCGGCAATGCGGGGTTCACGAATGCGCTCAGAACGATGGGCAAAAAGGTTGCTATTTTAGCTTTTGTCGGAGACTTCACCAAAGGGGTTTTGGCGGTGTTTTTGGGAATAAAAATCGCTTCGATGGATTACATCACGGATTCTTCGCTTTTGACCATCAAAATTTTCGCTTATGTGGCAGCTTTGATGTGCATTTTGGGGCATGTTTACCCTTGCTTTTTTGACTTCAGGGGTGGCAAAGGAATTTTAACGGCTTGGGCTTCTTCTCTTTTGATTGATTGGCGCGTGTTTTTGATTCTTATCAGCGTGTTTTTGATTGTTTTTGCGTGCACTAAAGTCGTTTCGATTGCGTCAATTTGCGCAGCGATGAGCTTCCCGATAGCCAGCTTTATTGTTAGCTATTTGACTGCTTCAACTGCGGAAGTTATTGTTTCAGTGGCTTTTTCTTCTGTGATGGGCCTAATTGTGATTATCAAGCACAAGAGCAACATAGTTCGAATTTTAAACGGCACGGAAAAGAAAATTTCAGTTAATAAGGTGAATTAATATGAAATCATACACCATAAATTTAATACGTCACGGCATGACGGAAGCTAATCTCAGCGGGGCTTATGCTGGAGCGACTGATATTCCCATTTGCGACGAAGGCAAGAAAAAACTTCTCGATCTCAGAGAAAAGCATGATTACCCAAAGGCAGAAATTTACCTTAGCAGCCCGCTTAAAAGGTGCGTCCAAACGTGCGAGGTTTTGTACCCTGGCGTTAAACCGCAGATTATTGACGGCCTTAAAGAATGGAATTTCGGAAAATGGGAAGGAAAAACTCCTGCGGAACTTCTTGAAGATAAAGAATACTCGGAGTGGATTAAAAGCGGCCGCCAAGGGACGATCCCAAGTGGCGAAAGTGCGCAAGATTTCGGGAAAAGAATTTGCGAGTGTTTTGAGTCGATTGTTTATTCTATGATTAGCCAAGGCGTGAGCAGTGCGAATATTTTTACTCATGGTGGCGTTATTATGAGCATTTTAGCAACTTATGGCATCCCGAGGGCTGACTTTTTCGATTGGATCGTTGACAACGGTTGCGGCTATTCGATCAGAATTATGCCGAGCCTTTGGATGAGAGACAGAGTTGCTGAGGTTTTCGGGAAAGTGCCTGAGGGCGCGGAAAATAAAATTAGCGGAAAATTTAAAGATTTAATAGAAAGCAAATAAAACAAGGAGGAAAATTTTAAATGTCAGATAGTAAATTGAGGAACGTTGCGATTATAGCACACGTTGACCACGGCAAAACCACTTTGGTTGACCAGATGCTTAAGCAAAGCGGAACTTTTAGAACAAATGAAAGCGTTGCGGAAAGGGTTATGGATTCCGGCGACCTCGAAAGAGAAAGAGGGATCACGATTCTTTCGAAAAATACATCGGTTTTTTACGATGATATTAAAATAAATATCGTTGACACCCCAGGCCACGCTGATTTCGGCGGGGAAGTTGAAAGAATTTTAATGATGGTTGATGGCGTTGTTTTGCTGGTTGATGCTTTTGAAGGCTGCATGCCGCAAACAAGATTCGTTTTGCAAAAAGCTCTTAAGTTAAACAAGAAACCGATTGTTGTTATTAATAAAATTGACAGAGAAAACGCCCGCCCTGATGAAGTTATTGACGAGGTTATTGATCTTTTCATCGAGCTCGGCGCTGATGATGACCAGATTGATTTTCCGGTTGTTTATGCTTCCGGAAGACAAGGTTACGCATTTTTGAATAAAGGCGACGAAGCGAAAGATTTAAGGCCTCTTTTCGAAACGAATATAAAAGAAGTCCCCGCTCCGAGCGGCGACGCTAACGGCCCTTTGCAGATTCTTATTTCCAATATTGATTATGACGATTACGTTGGAAGAATCGGCGTTGGAAGGGTTGAAAGAGGTACCGTTTCAACGGGCGAAGCTGTTGTTGAGTGCATTTCTGAAAATGAGACTAAAAACGTTAAAATAGGCAAGATTTATAAGATCGAAGGCCTTAAAAGAGATGAGGCAGACTCAGCTTCGGCGTGTGAAATAATTTCAGTTTCAGGCGTTCCGGGGCTTAATATTGGCGAGACTCTTTGCAGCCCGGAAAAAGTCGAGCCGCTTCCGTTTGTTAAAATCGACGAGCCGACAGTTGCGATGAATTTCATGGTAAACAACAGCCCGTTTGCCGGAAGAGAAGGCAAGTTTGTTACTTCAAGGAACATTAGGGACAGGCTTTTCAAAGAAGTTGAAACAAACGTTTCGATGAGGGTTGAAGAAACCGATTCCGCTGACACTTTCAAAGTTTCGGGCCGTGGCGAGCTTCATCTTTCGATTTTGATTGAAACCATGAGAAGAGAAGGCTATGAGTTCCAAGTTTCGAAACCGCAAGTTATTATGAAGGAAATTGACGGTGTCCTTTGCGAGCCAATGGAAATTTTATCGGTTGAAGTTCCTGAAAGTTATGTTGGAACAGTTATTGAGAAAATTGGCGCAAGAAAAGCCGACATGACTAACATGTCTCCTAAAGATGGCGGAATGACTCTGCTTGAGTTCAGAGTTCCTTCAAGAGGAATTATCGGTTATAGATCTGAATTTTTGACCGACACGAACGGAAAAGGTGTTATCAATCAGCTTTTTGACGGCTATGAACCTTACAAAGGCGAAATCGTCCAGCGTCATCATGGCTCGCTTGTCGCTCATGAAACAGGCGTCAGCACGGGTTACGGCCTTTTCGCAGCTCAAGACAGAGGCAAACTTTTCATTGGGCCTGGCGTTGAAGTTTATGAAGGAATGGTTGTTGGCTCGACGCCTAAAGCCGAGGACATCACGGTTAACGTTTGCAAAAAGAAACATGTAACTAACATGCGCGCTTCGGGTTCTGACGAAGCGTTGAAATTGACTCCTCACACGAACCTCAGCTTAGAGCAATCAATTGAATTCATTGATGATGACGAACTTTTGGAAGTAACTCCTAAGTCGCTTAGAATCAGAAAAAGAATTCTCGATAAAACCTTGAGGCTCAGAAGTAAAGTGAAATAGCAAATAAATATCCACCCGCTTTAAACGGGTGGGTTTCATTTTTTATAAAAGTTTTTTCAAAAAATTGCCTGTGTAAGATTTTTTAATTTTCGAAATTTCTTCAGGTGTGCCAGTTGCTATGATTTCGCCGCCTTTTTCGCCGCCCTCGGGGCCGATGTCGATAATATAATCGCAGCTTTTTATAACATCAAGGTTATGCTCAATCACAAGCGCGGTGTTGCCCATGCTTACTAGCTTTTGAATGACTTCAATTAATTTGTGAACATCTGCGATGTGAAGGCCTGTGGTTGGCTCATCTAAAATGTAAAAAGTCTTGCCAGTTGAACGTTTTGAAAGTTCGGTCGCAAGCTTAACCCTTTGCGCTTCGCCGCCTGAAAGGGTGGTTGAAGGCTGCCCGAGCTTGATGTAGCCAAGGCCTACATCGCAAAGGCACTGAACTTTTCTTTTTATCGCAGGAATATTCTCGAAAAACGGAAGCGCTTCTTCGGCGGTCATTTCTAAAATTTCATAAATATTTTTGCCCTTGTATTTAACTTCGAGCGTCTCATGGTTATATCGTTTGCCTTTGCAAATTTCGCAAGGAACGTATATATCCGAAAGGAAATGCATCTCAATTTTCATGATGCCTTCGCCCTGGCATGCCTCGCACCTTCCGCCCTTAACATTAAACGAAAATCTGCCGCTTGAAAACCCTTTTTCTTTTGCGTCGTTTGTGTTTGAAAAAAGTTTGCGAATTTCGTCAAAAACGCCGGTGTAAGTTGCAGGGTTTGAGCGAGGAGTTCTTCCGATCGGCGATTGGCTTATATCAATAACTTTATCGAGGTTTTCAATTCCTTTCATGCTTTCGAATTTTCCTGGAATTTCTTTCGAGCGATTGAGAACTTTCGAAAGGTTTTTGAAAATAATTTCGTTTACTAAACTTGATTTGCCCGAACCTGAAACACCCGTCACGGCAGTGAGAGTCCCCAAAGGAATTTTCACATCAATGTTTTTGAGGTTATTTTGTTTGGCGCCGAAAACCTCCAGGAATTTTCCGTTTCCTTTTCTTCTTTCTTCTGGAACGGGAATTTTCTTCCTGCCGCTTAAGTAATCCCCGGTTACTGATTTCTTGCAAGCTTTTATTTCGTCAACCGTTCCCGCACAAACGATTTCTCCGCCATGAATTCCCGAACCTGGGCCAACATCAACTATATAGTCTGCCGCATACATCGTGTCTTCATCATGCTCAACAACGATGACTGTGTTGCCAAGATCTTTCAGGCTTTTAATCGCGTCGATGAGCTTTTCGTTGTCTCTTTGGTGAAGTCCGATGCTAGGTTCATCAAGAACGTATAAAATGCCCATGAGCGCCGAACCCATTTGAGTTGCGAGCCTTATTCTTTGGCTCTCGCCGCCTGAAAGAGTCCCTGAGCTTCTCGAAAGCGTAAGGTACTCAAGCCCAACGTTTTTAAGGAAGCTGAGCCTTTTTTTGATTTCTTTCAAAATCGGCATAGCGATTTTTTTGCCACTTCCTGTGAAATTTAGATTTTCTATGAAATCAAGCGCATCGCTGATGTTTTTGTCGCAAAAATCAGAGATGTTAACGCCCGAAATAGTAACCCCCAAAGCTTCAGGCGAAAGCCTTTTTCCGCCGCAATCCGAGCAAGGAATTTCCCTCATAAAAGATCCAATTTCTTTTTTAATCCAGTCGCTGCTGCTTTCACGGAACCTTCTTTCAAGGTTCGGGATGATTCCCTCAAATGAATTTTTGTAAGTCATTTCGCCGAGGCTTGTCTTCCTAACGAGCTTAAGTTTTTCGCCATTGGTGCCGTAAAGCAAAATATTTTTGATTTTTTCCGGCAAATCGCAGAAAGGAGTATCGAGCGAGAAACCATATTTTTCAGCAATTGCATCGAAATACATGTTAGCAATCGTGTTTCCTTCCATCGACCACCCTGCGGCTTTTATTGCACCTTGATGAACCGATTTAGTCTTGTCCGGGACAACGAGCTCAGGGTCAACTTTCATGAAAATTCCAAGGCCGGTGCACTTTTTGCACGCCCCGAAAGGGCTATTAAACGAAAACATTCTCGGCGCAAGTTCTTCAATGCTTATGTTGTGGTCGGGGCAGGCGTAATTTTCAGTGAAAATCGTTTCGGTTTTATCGTTTAGATTTGCAATTAAAATCCTGCCTTCTGAAAGTTTCGAAGCGGTTTCGATTGATTCCGCAAGCCTCGAACGAATTCCTTCTTTAATAACAATCCTGTCAACTACTATTTCAATGTTGTGCTTTTTGTTTTTTTCGAGTTTAATTTCTTCCGAAAGATCCTTAATCTCGCCGTCAATTCTTATTCTCGAAAAGCCATTTTTCTTTGCGCTTTCAATTTCTTTTGTGTGCTCGCCTTTTTTGCCGCTTGCCACAGGAGCCATAACGATTATCTTCGTTTCATTTCCAAAGCTTAGGACTTTATCGGTGATTTGGTCGATAGTTTGGTGGGTTATTTCTTTCTTGCAAATCGGGCAATGCGGCGTGCCAACCCTTGCGTAAAGAAGCCTTAAGTAGTCGTAAATTTCGGTTATTGTTCCCACAGTTGAGCGAGGGTTTTTAGAAGTTGATTTTTGGTCGATTGAAATTGCTGGCGAAAGCCCGTCGATGCTTTCGACGTCGGGTTTATCCATTTGGCCCAAAAACTGCCTTGCGTATGAAGAAAGCGATTCCATGTATCTTCTTTGGCCTTCGGCGTAAATTGTGTCAAAAGCAAGCGAAGACTTGCCCGAACCCGAAACGCCTGTGAAAACTATGAATTTATCCCTCGGTATTGTCAAACTCACGTTTTTTAAATTGTGAACCTTTGCTCCTTTGATTACTATATTTTCTTCCATTTTAAACCTCACTTTTCAAGCTTTTTTATTTCGTCTCTTAAAAATGCTGCGTGCTCAAACTGCTGGAGTTTTGCTGCTTGTTTCATTTCTTTGGTTAGTTTTAAAATTAGCTCTTCTTTTTCTTTTTTGCTAAGGTCTGGTGCGGCTATTTCAGAGACTTTGTCAGAAATTTCTATTATTTCCGAGATGCCTTTTTTGATGGTTTTGGGCGTTATATTATGCTTGATGTTGTATTCATTTTGGATTTTTCTTCTTCTTTCGGTTTCTTTTATTGCAAATTCCATCGAAGGCGTCACTTCGTCGGCATACATCGTGACTTTGCCGTGTGCGTTTCTTGCAGCCCTTCCGATAGTTTGAATCAGCGAGCGCTCCGAGCGCAGGAAGCCTTGTTTGTCGGCGTCTAAAATTGCAACGAATGAAACTTCAGGAATGTCAAGCCCTTCACGCAGCAAATTTATTCCAACGATGACGTCAATAACGCCGGTCCTCAGGTCTTTTACTATTTTCATTCTTTCGATTGTGTCCACGTCGCTGTGAATGTAAGTTACTTTTATGCCCACTTCTTTCAGGTACTCAGTCAGGCTTTCAGCCATTTTTTTGGTCAGAGTTGTCACCAAGGTTTTTTCGCCTTTTTTCGATCTTTCGTTTATTTCTCTTACTAAATCGTCAACTTGACCTTCGATGGGCTTTACGGTGATTTCAGGGTCTAAAAGGCCTGTCGGGCGCAGAATTTGTTCGGCGATGTTTTGGCTTTTTTCAAGCTCGAAGTCGCCCGGAGTTGCACTAACGAACACTACTTGA
>USIK01000019.1 GCA_900554775.1 uncultured Oscillospiraceae bacterium | reverse complement strand
ATTCAAGCTTGCGACAGCATTTTCGTGATGGGGCACAAGCTTTCTGATTTTGACAGCGTTGGAGCTTCCATAGGCCTTTGGAGCGCTTGCCTTAGAATTGGCAAGAAGCCTTCTTACATAGTTTTGAACTCCGAGGCTTCGATGGCTTCGCCTTTGATTGAAACTATGAACCGTTTTGGTTATTCCGGCTCGATTATTTCACCTCAGGAGGCAATGCAAAAGGTCACTAAAAATTCGTTTTTAATTGTTGTTGACACTCATGCCGAGAGATTCCTTGAAAGCTACAAGCGTTATTGCATGTTCACCCACACGGCGATTATCGACCACCACCGAATGACAGTTGACAAAATTAAAACATCTGATATATTTTTTCATGAACCTTTTGCTTCTTCAACTTGCGAAATGGTGACGGAGCTCGTTCAATATATGGATGACAAACACCTTAAAAAATGGGAAGCTGAATGCTTGCTTGCAGGCATAATGCTTGACACAAAGAGCTTTTCGCTTAAATCTGGCGTGAGGACCTTTGAAGCTGCGGCTTATCTGAAGAAAAAAGGCGCCGACAGTGCCGAAGTTAAGAAAATGTTCGCCGATTCGATTGATGTTTATAAAATTAAATGTAAGATCATTGAAAGCACTTATGTTATTAAAGACTGCGCTGTTGCTAAGTGCGAAGAAAATGAAAGTGCAACGAGAATTTCATGCGTTCAGGCGGCTGATGAGCTTCTTGACATTAAAAATATTCGAGCTTCATTCGTTATTTTCAAAAATGAAAACGGAGTTAATATCTCGGCGCGTTCGCTGGGCGATGTCAATGTTCAGGTTATCATGGAATCTTTTGGCGGCGGTGGCCATCAAACAATGGCGGCTGCGCATGTTCCTGGCGCTACGATTGACGAAGTTGAAGAAAAGCTAAAGGAATTCATAAACATTAATTTGTAAATTAAAAGGAGTGCTCATTATGCGTGTAATTTTACTTTCAGACGTTAGAGGAAGCGGGAAAAAAGGGGATATAGTTAACGTTTCAGACGGCTTTGCGAAAAATTTTCTTTTTCCTAAAAAGCTTGCCAAAGATGCTAGCACTCAAGCTTTAAAAGAGCTTGATGATGCAAAAAAATCGCTTGAGCGTCAAAACGAAATCAAGAAAAAACAGGCCGAAGAAATCAAGGCGATTTTAAATGAAAGAACCGTTAAAATAGTTCGAAAGGGTGGCGAAGATGGCAAACTTTTCGGAGCGGTTACTTCAAAAGATATAGCCGCACAAATCAAGGTTGATTTCGGCGTTGAAATTGACAAGCATAAAATAGCACTTGAAAATTCTTCAATGAAACAGTTCGGGTCATCTAAGTTCAGTATTAAAATCTTTCCTGGAATTGTTGCTCAAATGCTCGTCATGGTTTCTGAAAGCTAAAATAATAAAAAACAGTTCGCTTTTGCCTATTAATTTAGGCAAGGGCGATTTTTATTTGGAAATTTTAAATTTTTTGATTAAAAACCTCCGCAAAGGCAAAAGATAACCTTAGAAGTAATTTTTGTGGAGGTTTAATTCATGGATATAAAAAGAGGAGACATATTTTATGCTGATTTAAGCCCGGTGGTTGGCTCGGAGCAAGGAGGGATCAGGCCGGTTTTGATAGTTCAAAACGACATTGGGAATAAATACAGCCCCACGGTGATTGCTGCAGCAATAACAAGCCAAGAAATGAAAGCAAGCCTGCCAACTCACATCAATTTGGCTTCAGGGTGCTCAGGCCTTGCGAGGGATTCCGTGGTGCTTTTGGAGCAAATAAGGACTCTCGACAAAAAGAGGCTAAGAGAAAAAAGAGGTTTTGCCGATAAATTTGCTATGAGTAAAGTTGACCATGCGCTATCGATTAGTTTTGGCCTTTTAAGCTTAGCAGGTACTACATATTAGGCAAATTATGGACTAATTTTTATGATTTAGACTGAATTTTAATATAAATAACCAAAATATCACGATTATTTAGTGAAAAATTAATGGAGTAATGAGTCGTAACGTGTTATAATGACGATATGTATTCAAAGTATAGCAAAACTTTGATTCATATCAATAAATTATAGTCAAAATAACCCTAATTTTTCAAAAGCGCAAAGAATCTAGGGTTTAAACGGCTAAATAATTTTAAATTTTTTGATTTTTTACTTTAGGAAGGGAGGTAAAAATTAATTTTAAGTCGAGGGTGATTGAAAATTGAAAGAATCGGTTTTTAATAAAAAAACTAAATCAAGCATTAAAAATTTGAATACTCTTGAGAATTATGTTTCAAAAAATTTGCCTGATGACATATCTTTGGGTGGCAAAAACATGGATGAGATTTCTCCGGATGAAATGAAAATGGAATTTTTGAAGAGAGATGTTAAAGCAACAGAAGTTTTGCCCGAAAAGATGAAAAAATCGCGCGAAATACCGGACAACTTGGGCTATTTTGAATCAAGCTTCGGGACAGTTTCAGTGGGTTACAAGAAATATGATAAAAATTCAAAAATTGCATTTTCTTTTATTCCTGAAACCGTTAAAGAAAAAGAGCGCATACCCTCGAAAGATGAAAACTCCCCGAAAACATATTTCGGCGGAGAAAAGGGAAGGAAAAAGACTTTTAAAGCAAGTAAACTCAGTTTTGTTTATAATCCTGCTACGGAAAATATTGAAAAACTTGAAAAAGACAATGATGGTATTGCTGACAATGAGGAAAATCTCCTTTATGAAGATGAGCAGCAAGAAAAAGAAATTGAAAATCTCAAGCGGCTCAAGCAAGGCGTTAACCCTGAAACTAAGGTGAAGCTTTCGAAAAAAGCTGACATTTTAAGGCAGATTAGAGCCGAAGAAGAAAGAGACAACGCTGAGATTTTGGAAGAAATTAAAACCTTTGTGAAAAAATTTAAAAAAGATAAACTGAGAAAAATAATTGATTCAGATGAAGCAATTTCAAGGGGAAAACGGATGAAATACAGTGTTGATGACCTTTTGATTTTGAGAAATCTTTTAAAAAAGCTTTTGGAAGAAGCTGGCGGCGATATTTCGCAGCTGAAAGGTCTTAACATAAATGAGCTTAGCAAAGAAAAGCTAAAGGAAGTCATAAAAGAACTTAAAAATAAAGTTGATTAACGGCAGACTAGGGCTCATTTCCCTTTTTTGCATGTTAAATAAAATATTTTATTTAAATTTTGATTATCAGAAAGGAGTTGAAAGGTTCTTACTATTTGATAGTAATGAACCGGGATGACTATGGCAGAGTACTTATCTCCGGGAGTCTATGTAGAGGAATTTGACAGTGGCCCTACCCCCATGCAAGGTGTGGGAACAAGTACAGGCGGTTTCATTGGAGTAGCTGAAAAAGGCCCTTCAATCGGAGCACCGGTTTTTGTAACCGGACCTGCTGACTTCACACGCAAATTTGGAGGATACCTCCATGGAACTGAATTTGGCGATTATAGATTTTTAGCACATGCTGTTAATCATTTCTTCGCAAATGGCGGTTCAAAAGCATTTGTTATGCGTGTTGTTCCACCTGATGCAACTATCGCTAAAGCAAAATGCTTAGAAGGCAAAGAAGGAACTATTGAAATAAGCGCAAGAAACGAAGGAAGCTGGGGCAACTCGGTAACCGTTTCTTTCGAAGCGAGCAGCTCAAGCAAAACTCAAATACTTGAAGACTTAGGCGAAGGAAAATACCGCCTTAAGAGCGTTGCCGGCTTCGATGTTGGGGATGTAGTTGAGCTTGAAGGCTCAGGCAAACCTCAATTCTCAGTGGTTACTAACGTTACAGGAAACAACGTAACATTTTCTAAACCTTTTGAAGGTGAAGTAGTTGACGCTGGACTTCTTCCAAAAATCGTGGTTAAAACCTGCGAAATGAATGTGGTTGTTGAAGAAGGCGAAACTGTTGAAAAATACGCTGATGTTTCTTTTAACGTTTTATCACCACTTTTCATTGAAAAAGTTATGGCTAAATCAGAAATCGTTCGCTTGACTGCTAAACCCGTTGAAGGCGCTGTTGCTCCTATTGATGTTGTTAAGCAAGTTTTCGGCGGCAAAGGCAGCGAAGTTAAAGTAACATTGTCAGGCGGTGCAAACGGTACTGCGGCTGCACTTACAGATGCTGATTTCATCGGTAAAGATGAAGGCCCTGGTTCAAGAACCGGTATTCAGGCTTTCCTTGATAAAACAGATGTTAAAATAATCTATGTTCCTGGTGTAACAATCCCTGATTTTCAACTTTCACTCGTTTCACACTGCGAAAAATTAGCAAGCAGATTTGCAGTTTTGGATGTTCCTATGACGGCAAAAACTGTTCCTGATATTTTGCAGCATCGTGATATAGTTGACAGTGACTACTGCGCAATGTATCATCCTTGGATTAAAGTTTTTGATCCGCTTGATAAGAAGGACACATTTATTCCTCCTTCAGGTTCAGTTATGGGTATTTTTGCGAGAAGCGACAGCAACAGAGGAGTTCACAAAGCTCCAGCTAACGAAGTTCTTGCAAATTGCACAGGACTTTATGCTAACTACAATGTTATCGAGCAAGATTTGCTTAACCCGAAGGGTGTTAACTTGATTCGCAAATTCCCAGGTGCGGGAATCAGAGTTTGGGGAGCAAGAACTGCTTCTTCTAAGCCACTCTGGAAGTATGTAAACGTAAGAAGACTCTTCATTTACATCGAAGAATCAATAAAAGCAAACACCAACTGGGTTGTTTTCGAACCAAACGACGTTGCTCTTTGGTCAAGAGTTAAACGCACGGTTGAAATCTTCCTTGAAGGCATTTGGAGAACAGGTGCTTTGGTTGGAGCTTCTCCGTCAGAAGCATTCTTTGTAGATGTTGGACCAAACACAATGTCTAAAGATGACATTGATAACGGAAGACTCATCTGCACAATAGGTGTTGCACCTGTTAAACCTGCTGAGTTTGTAATCTTCAGAATTACTCAAAAAACTGAGGAAGCTGCAGGTTAATAGTTAGGCCTTGGCTTTAAAAATGAAAATGAATTAACGAAGGGAGAATGATTTTAAATGGCAAATGACAGCAACGCAACAACCGGAATCCAAGAGCTTGGTACTGAAGTGTTGTCAACCAGTTCGGTTAAGCTTCAAGCACCTTTAAGGGGTTTCAGATTCACGGCTACGTTTGAAGGTCTTGGAACCTCATCATTTAAAAGTGTTACCGGTTTTTCTTCAACGATAGATTCAATCGAATATCGTGAAGGTGGATTCGGTTATTTAACAAAAAGAAAAGTTCCGGGTCTCGTTAACTACGATGAAATAACCCTTGAAAAAGGCTTGTATTCAAACCCGATTCTTTACAACTTCTTTAATGATTATTTGGAAGGTCAAAATTTCACACCGGTAAATGCAGTTATTACTATCTATGATAACGCTGGAACACCAACGGCTAGCTGGACAGTCATTAACGCATGGCCGACTTCTTACAGATCCGGTGACCTTAACGCCGAAGATTCTTCAATCCTTGTTGAATCCTTGACGCTTGCTCACGAAGGAATAAAGAGAGATACAACTGTTGCTACAGCATAGTTATAAATCTTAAAGTTTGCCTGAGAACGCCAAAAAACGCCTTCTCGGGCAACTGCTGAATATTAAATGTAAAGTACTTATTAAACAAAGTGATTTTGAGAAAGAGTGATTTTTAGATGGCTAACAGTTTTACAACTGAGTTTGAATTCGATTTACCAAAAGGATATGTTGACAAAAATGGCGAGGTTCACAGGCACGGCGTTATGAGGCTTGCAAATGCTGCAGATGAAATAATTCCTCTTAACGACCCGAGAGTCAAAATGAACCCAGGATACCTTAGCATTTTGCTTCTTGAAAGAGTTATTTTAAAGCTTGGAAAACTTAAAAAAGTTGACGCCCATGTAATAGAAAGTTTATTCACGGCTGATATGGCGTATCTTCAAGATTTATATCAAAAAATCAACGCCGTTGAAGCGCCAACCATGAAAGTGGTTTGCCCGAAATGCTCGCATTCGTTTAAGGTGGAAGTGCCTTTTTTCACGGAAGCCTAAAAAGCTATCCTGCGGATGTGCTTTATGAAGAAATAGCTTTTTTGGCTTATTACTTTCATTGGTCCAGGAGCGAAATAATGGAGCTGCCGCATAAAGAAAGAATACGGTTTTGCTCCGAAGCTTCAAGGATAAACCAAAAAATGAATACCGAAACGAACGGAAAGAAGAATATATTCGAAATATAAAATATGCTTTTTCTTATGTGGGATTTTATTTTGCAAAAGTATGTAAGGGGGTTGATAAATAATGAATTTTCCACAGTCGCTACAGTCGCTTAAGGTTTCTTCCATAGATAAACTCATAACTAAATTTAATTTTTTAGTTACTCTAAATGAGTTTGTCTTTGGGTTTCAATCTGTTTCCGGCCTGGAAATAAACAAAAGAGTTGAATATATTTCTGAAGGCGGAGTTAATGACCACCAAATTATGGTGAGTGCTCCATCGACTGACAACCCCACTTTAACTTTTAGGCGCGGAATGCTTCTTCACAATTCAAACGCTGTAGCCAGAACTGCAAAGTGGCTTTCAACTTCTCATATGAAAAATAATATAGCTCGAAAAGCAGCTATGCTCGCAGAAGCATCCATAGATGCTCGGACATCTCTTGAAGTTGGCCCTGCGCTTGGCTCTGTTCAAGTTTACAACCGAGATGGCAAGCTCAGCGCTCTTTATGTTTTTCTTTCTCTTGGAATGGTCTCGTGGAAGGCTGAGGATCTAGACGCAAGCTCTTCTGATATTTGGTGCGAAGAAATTACCATTGCGCACACGGGCCTTGAGCGTTGCCCTCTTCAAATGGGAATTGTGCAAAACTTTTTAAGTGCCGGCGTTGATGCTGTATCAGACATCATAAACCCGGAAGATTCTCATAGCACAAGCAACGTTGAAGAACAGCGCAAAAAGAATAGCGAATTGATTGAAAAGGCTAGGAAAAGGCAAGAAGAGCTGGAAGAAAAAAAGAAAAAAGAACAAGAAGAAAAGCAAAGAAAACAAGAAGAGCTGCAAAGGCAAAAAGAAGAGCTTGAAAAGCTTGAAAACGAAAACTAAATTTAAAAGGTTCGAGAAGGTGAAATAATTTGGAAACCAAAAGCGAAAGAATAAAAAAGCTGAAGCTTTTAATCGAGCAAACTGAAAAAGAAATTGAACTTAAAGATTCTTCTTTAGAGAAAATTGATGAGGATATTTCTTTAGCAAACGAAGAAATTAAAACTGCCGAGGAAAATTTAGTGAGGCTTTCTGCTCCCAAAATATTCACTCTTGAAGAGCTTGAAAGGCGCAGAGATTTAGAACTTCAGATGAAAAAGGAGAAGCTTGAAGAAGAAAAAAGCTCTATAAGCAATATCACGAAAAAAGAGCTTGAGCGCGCAAGTGAAATAAGGCTTGCGGCTGAAAACAAAAGTGAGCAAGAAAAGCAAGCAGCGCATAACCTTGCCAAAAGCATTGAAATTCAAGCTTTGAAAAGAGAAATAAGAATTTTAAATGAAATTTTAAATGAAAAAAATAAAATTTATGAAAACTTGATCGCAGAGACGGTTTGCGACGATTCAAAGTTTAAAATTGACAGCCATTTAAAAAGCGCAGGCAAAGAAGAACCCGGGAAATTGAAGGCGAGAATTAAAAGCCTGAAGGCCTCCGGGGCGAAAGTAAAAAAAGAAATAAATGACCTTAGCTTGAGGATTAAAAAATCTTTTGCGAAGCTTAAACTTTGCGAAAATAAATAAAAAAATTAGAATTGTTAGTGTGTTTTAAGGTGGTGAACCGATGAATAAGAAGGATTTAAAGAAAAAGGAGCCTTTAACGAATGTTAAGTCTTCTTCCGGTTTGGTTACTTTAAAATACAATAACAATTTTTGCAGCAAATTTTTCGAAAGAAACAAAATAGCAACAATTGTTGATGAGCCTCAGCCTTACGGCGCAGCGAGTAATCTTGTTTATAATATTCCAAAATCGCCGGAATCAAATTTAGATTTATTTCAAACTATAATAGATCTTCTTTTGCAGCTCAGGGCTTCTCAAAGCGACCAAAATGTTATTGTTCAAAATAACACCGTTTTAAGAGAAAACATTTTAAAGCAGCTTAAAAGCGAAATGCTCAGAGTGAGCCACAAACTCACTAATAATCAAATAAAAAACCTTGAAGTAATTTCAAGCAACAATTTCGATGAAGACACTTTAACAGACATTTTAAAGTCTTTTCTTGAAAGCTCAAAAAAAAAATTAGCAATCGGTGAAACTAAGGCTCAGCCTGGAAAAGACTCGAAAGAGCCTGTAAAAACATCTTTAATAAAAAACGCATCTAGGTATTTAAAGCTTTCGGGCGAAACAACCCGTGAGGAAAAGCTTTTCAAAACGGTTTCTAATAAATTCGTTTACAGAAAATCTGTGCAGACGCAGGAAGCACCCGAAAGCGAGCAAGAAACCAACCCTGAAAAGCAAAAGGTTAGCGAAGAATTTTACACCAAATTAATTGAAAATCCTGCGGTTAAAAAGCTTCTCATAAAACGCTCGAAAGAGCTTGAGATTCCTTTTGAAGAAGTTAAAACCACTTTGGTCAAAAGCTCAAAGCTTTTAATGCCGCTTGTTAAAATTCAAACGGATTTAATTGAATCCGAAGTGCTCAAAAAAGCCCGCTCGTTTACTAAAAAGTTCGTAAGCAAGAACATAACGAAGCTTGCGCCTACTCAGGAAGAGCTCGTTAACAAAATTCTTGTAAAAACGAATATAAACGAGCTAAAAGAAAATTTAGCAAGGAACTATGAGCGCTATGATTACTTCACTTCGAAGCACCAAAATGAAATAAGAAGAATCCAAACCGATGTTAAAAAGCTCCAGAAATTAGCAACGGTTACTTACGATAAAAATTATTTAGTCAAGTCAGTAAGCGCAATCGACCTTAACACAAGGAACAAAATTCAAAAGAATATAATCAAAATGGTTTCGGGCCGCCAGCTCGTTAGCAAGTTTGAAAACATCAGCGAAAACTTCTTCCAAGATTATATTCAAAAGAAATCAACAAGGCATAGTAGCTTCATAAATAAAGTTTTTGAAAGCCAGATAAAAAGTAATTTAAACGAAAGAATTTATGACAAAACCTACCTCAGGCACAAGGTGATTAACCTGAGCGAGGATTCGGTTAAAGAAGTGAGCAAACACAATGTTTTGGCTCAAAAGATAAATAAAAAGCATAGCGAAAGGCAAAAAGTAAACGAAAACTTCGCTTTAACTGAAAAAGAGCATTTTGATAAATATCATTTAAAGCAGATAAACCTTAACTCCACAAACGAAAAGCTCCGCGAATTTGTGGAACATAAAATAGAAAACAAAATTGAAAATAATAAAACAATTGAAAGAAGCAGCAAAAAACAGCTAACATCGGCTAACCACAAGCAATTCAGCGAGTTTGTTAGCTTGACGAAGCTTCTTGATCTTAGAAAAGACAATTTAGAGAAAATAAATATAACAAAAGACCTTTCCCAGGTTACTAAGCTTGCTTCTGAAAAAGTTTACCTTAAAAATATTAATTTAAGCTCCGAAGCGCAGAAGTTAATCGAAGAAGTAACAAGCAAAACCGAAAGCAAAATTTCAAAGAAAAATGTTTCGAAGATAACTCAGGTTCAAAAGAATTTAATAGAAGAAAAGATAATAAAAAATACAAAGAACATAAATTTAACAAAAACACCGCTAGTATTTTCGTTGCTTAGTACTATAATAGATTCTAAGATAGGTAAGGTTTCGGTCAATCCTGCGGTTACTAAAAAGTCGCTTGACGTGGTTTTTAGAAACGACAGGCCACAAACAAACGAAGTTTTTGAAAAGAATCGTTTTTTGAGTGATAAATCATATATCGTTTATAAAAATGCGGCAAAGGCTGAAAAGAAGCAGGAGCCCGAAACAGAAAAGCCCAAAGAAATAGAACAGGCAAGGCCAAAAGACATTGTCATCGAGAAAAGAAATGAAGTTTTGAGGCCGGAGGTAATGGATGCAAAGGCCGTTGAAAGAAAAATTAGGGAAAGAACCATGGGCAAAAAGGAAATTGTGGATTTGATTGAATCTTACATTAAAGATATAAATATTGAAAATATTTCGGAGATCATAATGGATAAAGTTGAAAGCCAAATGATGATGGACAGAAGGAGAAACGGCGTATTTTAGATTTTGAAAGAGGGTGATCACGTTGGGAATTGCCGGAGCAGGAAATAAATTCGAGGAATATTCTAAAAAGCATCTTCATTCTATTCCTTTTGGCAAGTTCACAATAAACGGAAGAGAATGGGGCTCGAATATAATCGGAATGGACAGTGTTGAGGTTATTTCTTCGGTTGGGTGCGAGGCTAGCACTTGCTATGATGTGCTCAGGTTTATTGATAAGCCTATAACTTCAAAAACTTCAAAGGGCAAGGAAAAATATAACTTCGAACTCCCGAGTGATTTTGCGGAAATAAAGGTTGGCGCTGAATTTATGGTTTCGCTGGGATACAAATATGGCCCTGATAAAAAGCAGCAAGATGTAACGCAGGTTTTTAGCGGATTTGTTTCTTCTTTTGAATTAGAAGTTAACAGCAAGCAGCAGGCAATCATGACGATTCAGGGCATGGATGCAAAAATGTGGATGATGACAAGCCGCAGGACGCAGCTTTTCAAAGGTGACCATAAATACTCTGCGGTTGTTCAAAAAATTTGCAGAAACTATCTAAGCAAAGTAGGCTCAAAGAACATTAGAATCAAAGAAGAGAAAAAAATCAAAGCAGACCTTTATCAACAAAACGAAAGTGATTATGAATTTTTGTGCAGAATTGCAGGAATTACCGGTTCAATGTTTTTCATGAGTGCTAACCCCAAAAAGCTAAATTTCGTGAATGTTTTAGGCCTTGGAAAATCTAATTCGTTTGTTCTCAAACCTGACCAGATGGTTAAAAGCATTAAACTTTCGGCAAACATGTGGGGTATTCCAAGAAAAGTTGAGGTTGTAGGCATTGATAAAAAAGATTACCGAAAATTAATTACTGGAGAATCAAATGATCAATCAGGAAGCCAAAATATCGGCAGTAACAAGGGCGGAAAGAAATTTTTTGAGCTTACAAATAACTTAGATGGAAAGGTAAACAAAATAAAAATCGTTGATAATACTCTAAGCACGGTTGACGAAGCAAAGTTTTGCGCGCAGGCAATTTACAACAAAAGAGAGATGAATCTGCTTGAGCTCAAAGCCAAAATCATGGGTTACCCGAATGTTGAGCTTGGCAAAATAGTTTCGGTTTCAGGTTTTAGCAGCCCTATAGATGGCAGCTATGTTGTTTCGGGCATCAGGCATTGCTGCGACTTCCAAAACCGTGTTTATAATACTGAAATTAAAATGAAAGCAAACAGATTTGAACCCCAAAAGCAAGCGAAAACAACTCAAATTGATTCAGCTAAGAAATTTGTAAAGAGTTTATTTTAGCAAAGAGGTGAAAATATGAGCGGTATGTTTATTAATTCTTCGGCAAGCTCTTCGGCTTCGCTTAACAACAAGATAATTGGCCTTAGAAGGGGAGTTGTTAAAGAAATTAAAGACCCGAACAAATTAAACAGGGTTAAAGTTGTTTTGACGGATGAAACTTTGGAGCTCCCTTATGCTAGTGTTACAACGACTTTTGCAAACAAAGATAGCGGAACGGTTTTTGTCCCGCACGTTAATGACGAAGTTATTGTGGGGTTTCTTGACGGGAAAATAAACGACCCTGTGATTCTAGGAACGGTTTATAACAATGTGAATAAACCTCCGCTTGCAGTGAATGAAAAAAATGAAATAATGATGATTAAATTCCCCAGTGGAATGACTATTCAAATTGACAATAAAAAAGACAAAGCCAAAGTTACGCTGACCACAAAGAAAGGCCATTCAGTCTTGGTGGATGACGATAAAGAACTCGCAGAAATAAAAGAAAAATCAGGGAAGACTTCTTTCACGGTGAATTTTAAAAACGGTGAAATAGCCCTGAAAGCCAACAAAAAAATTTCTTTAACAGCTGGGAAGGATTCTTTGGTAGTTGAAAGCCAAAAAGGCGTTGCTGTTTCAAGTTCTGCAGGAAAATTAAACGTGAATGTAAATGAAGTGGCGATTAAGGCAAAATCTAACCTTAACATGCAGGCA
>USIK01000018.1 GCA_900554775.1 uncultured Oscillospiraceae bacterium | reverse complement strand
CCATATCATTGTTGCTGATGACGACTATGTTTCTCTTTACGATTGCCATCTCCCTGGTCTTTTTGATGAAGAGTAAAAAAGCACCTGAAATTAATCAGGTGCTTTTTAATTTAATTTTCCGAACCATTCAGAGAAAGGAAATCTGAAAATCCTGTCATATCAAAAACTTCCATTATTTCCGGACTTATATTAATTATTTCAAATTTCGAGCCTTCAGCCATCGAATCTATCTTCTTTTTGGTGTAAAGAATCGTTCTAAGCCCCGCACTGCTCGTGTATTCAACGCCTTTAAAATCCAAAACCAACTCTATTTTGTTATTGCCTTCTTTTTTCATTTTTTCAAAAAGTGCATCAATGTCGTCTTGTAAATCAGGCGCGCTTTGAGTGTCAATCCTGCCCGAAATTTTATAAATAACTTTGCCGTCGGCCTCGGTCTTTTTAATTTTCATTACTCCCAATTTCATTCACCTCCTGATTTTAATTTTTTGCCTATTTTCAAGTAATTTTTGTTCCCTAAATGTTTGTAAGTCATGCAATCCATCAGGTTTTTCACCATATGTATTCCTAGTCCGCCAATCTTTTTATCTTTGTAAGGAATTTTAAGATTCGGCTTTTTTCTTACAGTCGGATCAAACGGAACACCGTAATCTTCGAAAATAATTATAACTTCTCTGATTTCTTCGGTATATGTCATTTCAATCCAAACGAAGCCTTCAACCCCCGAAGGATAGGCATATTTAGAAATATTCACGAAAATTTCTTCAATAGCCAAAAGGACATCCAAGGTTTCCTTTTTAGTTGCAGATGTCAGGCCTATGAACCTTTTTGAAATGTCATAAAGTTGGCGCCAATTTTTGTTCGAAGCTTTGATTTTAATTTTTTTGGATTTTTTTTTCATTCTGGTTTCCTCTTATTTAGTCATTGCGGCTCCTCCAGCCAGGGTTCCCTTCGCAACGCCCTTAACCGCAAGAGGAGTGAAATTTGTGTCGCCCCTGTTGGTGTATTTAACGTTAAACGTTAAGAAGTCGCTGAAAAGGCCTCTCATGTCAATGTGCTTAAGTTTCCTTTTCGGGTTGCTTTTCACGTATTCGCTTAAATATTTCGTAAATTCAAGCGTCATATTGAGTCTAACTCTTTCAATCTCGTTTTGCACTTCTTCTTTTGTCAAGCATTCTTTTTTCTTCTCAAGTTTTGATTTCAAATGAGTTGCTTTTTTTAAGGTTTTTTCATATTTTTTGTTAAGGCTGGTATTTTCAGATTTTAAATTCATTATTTCTTCTTTTAACTTAGTGTTCTCGCTTTGCAGATTTGCATTTTCAACGACCATATCATAGTATTTTTTGGCCAAATTTGCTGGGTCCATGAAATCGTTTCCTGAAGCTTTGGCTTCGGTTTGAGATGCTTTTTCAGGCGCGGCAAAACCGTGTGGGCTCACTGCTAGAATCGAAAGCAAGCATACTGCTGAGACAATAGATTTTTTAAAATTTTTCAAAAACAACACTCCCTTTTATGTAGTTTTAGACATTTTCCACAGTATTTTAAACTTTTTCACTGTGACACAAAAATATTATCACATTATAGTTACTAATTCAATATATTTTTTATTTTTTTGTGCAAAAAACATATATTTCCTAAAACGCATAACTTTAAAAAACAATATTTTATGTTAAATTATCGGTCAGGTTGTTTCCTACTTGTTTTTATGGTAAAATATTATCAATTTTAATTTTTAAGGAAAGAAAATGAACATAGGAAACATAAAAATAAAAGGGATCGCATCTTTAGCGCCCATGGCGGGTATGACCGATAGAGCCTTCAGAGAAATTTGCCACGATTTCGGCGCAGCTTATTTTACCAGTGAAATGGTGAGCGTTAAAGGGATAATTTACGACAGCAAAAAAACTTTTTCATTAATGGAGCACAGCAATCTTGAAATGCCTTTTGCGCTCCAGCTTTTTGGCAGCAGTCCGCAGGATTTTTATGACGCGGTTAAAATTATTTCGGATAAATTACCTGATATTATTGATATAAACATGGGTTGCCCCGCAACTAAGATAGTCAAGGAAAATTCAGGTTCCGCACTGATGAAAACGCCTGAAATTTGCGGCGAAATCGTTAAAAGCGTTAAGGCAGCGTGCAATTTGCCCGTGACCGTTAAAATAAGAGCAGGGTGGAGCGAAATAAACGCGCCGGAAGTTGCAAAAATTTGCGCTTCGGCGGGAGCTGACGCTATAACCATACACGGGAGGACGAAAACTCAAGGTTACTCGGGCGTGGCAGATTTGGAAGTTATCAAGAAAGTTAAGCAGGCAGTTTCTATACCCGTGATTGGGAACGGAGACGTGACTTCGGCGCAATCTGCGAAAAGAATGCTCGAAACCACTGGCTGCGACATGGTCGCAATCGGCCGAGGAGCCATAGGAAGGCCTTGGGTCTTTGAAGAAATAAACAGGTGGTTTTCATCTGGCAAAGAAGATTTCGAAATTTCAGTTAAAGAAAAATCGGAAGTTATGAAAAAGCATGTTGAGAAAATGTGCGAGTATAAAGGCGAAATCGTTGGAATAAAAGAATCAAGGAAGCATCTGGCAGCTTATTTAAAAGGCTTCCAAAGAGCGGCGGAACTAAGAAAAATGGTTTTTTCAGCGCAAAGCAAAGAGGAACTTTTCGAAATTTGCGACAGCATAAAATAAAAAATAAAACGGTACCGAAAAGGTACCGTATTTTTATGCTTTGAAAAATGAATTTATAGCTTTGAAAGTCATGTAAAGGTCGATTTTCGAAATAACCTCGTAAGGCGCATGCATCGAAAGAACAGGCACACCAATGTCAATGACATCCATGTTGAAATTCGCAATGTATTTCGCAATTGTTCCGCCGCCGCCGTTGTCAACCTTTCCAAGCTCGCTGCTTTGCCAGAGAACATTGTTTTCGTTTAAAAGTTTTGCAATTTCACCGGTGAATTCTGCCGAAGCATCCGAAGTGCCATATTTGCCGCCGCTTCCGGTGTATTTTGTAACAACGACACCTCTGTTAATAAACGAACTGTTCAAAATTTCGAAATCGCTTGCGTAAATCGGGTCGTAAGCAGCGTTAACATCGGCCGAAAGGCATTTTGATTTGCTAAGAACGTGCCTGATTTTTAGTCCTTCAGCATCTGCTAAATCTTCAATGAAATATTCCAAAAACATTGATTTCATGCCCGTGCAGCCGTCGCTTCCTGTTTCTTCTTTATCGGTTAAAAATGCAATTGAAGTTTCGTTTGGGACTCCTACTTCAAAAATTGCCTGAACGCAAGGGTAAGCGCAAGAGCGGTCATCGTGGCCGTAGCCGCCTATCATGCTTCTGTCAAAGCCAACATCTTGAGCCTTCATTGCAGGAACAAAAGCAAGGTCGGAAGAAATTAAATCTTCTTCAACGATGCCGTATTTTTCGTTAAGAAGTTTCAAAACATTGAGCTTAACGAGTTCTGAGCCTTCGCCTTCAAATGGAATGCTTCCAATCAAAACGTTTAAATCCTCACCAGTGATGAATTCAGAAACTTTTTTGCTCATTTGCTGCCTTGCAAGGTGCGGGAGCAAATCAGTGATGCAGAAGCACGGGTCGTCTTCGCTTTCGCCGATTAAAACGTTAACTTCGGTGCCATCTTTTTTAACAATTTTTCCGTGAAGCGAAAGAGGAATGGTAGTCCATTGATATTTTTTAATTCCGCCGTAATAATGTGTTTGAAGCATTGCAATTTCATTTTGTTCTGTAACCGGGTTTGGTTTTAAGTCAAGCCTTGGGGCGTCAACGTGAGAAATTGCAATTCTAGCGCCGTTTTTAAGGCCATTTTTACCAATGACGCAAAGCGCGATATTTTTTCCTCTGTTAACTGCGAAGATTTTATCCCCGGGTTTGTAGGATTTACCCATTTCGAATTTTTCAAAGCCGAATTTCTTTGCTTTTTCAAGAACATATGCAACTGCTTCGGATTCAGTTTTTGATTTATTAAGGAAGTCTTTGTAGCCAACGCTGAAATCTTGCGAGTTTTTCATCTCTTCTTTTGAAAGAACTTTTGCGCCGTGCTCTCTTCTTGTGAACAATTTTTCTTTGAGTGTTTTTACTTTGTTTTTTTCTTCCATGTTGATTACTCCTTTTTAAAATATAGTTTTTTATAAATATTTTTTGCCTTTTTCACCCTTGAAATGTAATCTCGCGTTTCTTTGTAAGGAATATTTTCAAGGTTAAAGCCGTCCGGCGAATGATTTTTGTTTGAAAGCCAGCGGTCAGTCGCGCTGATCCCTGCATTGTAGGCGCTCAGGGCAGTTTCTTCGTTTTCATATTTTTTGAGCAATATAGAAATCAAAAGCGTGCCGTAAAGAATGTTAACCTCAGGGGTTTTCAGCTGAGAACGGCTGACTTTTTCGTCATGAGTGTAGCAGGTTTTCAGCCAGTCGAATGTCTCAGGGGTTATTTGCATCAGCCCGCAAGCATCTGCCCTTGAGTGGGCGTTTTTGTCAAAGCCGCTTTCGCATTTTATTATAGCAAAAATAAGTTCTTTATCAACTTTGTAAGTCTTGGAGACTTTTAAAACAATGTCTTCGTATTTAATGGGGTAAAAAATTTTCAGCGCTGATTTGTAGCCAAAATACCCCAGAAGGCAGACAAGGGCGGTTAAAAATATTAGTATGTTCCGTTTTTTTAATTTGATTACTATTTTTAAAGGCCTCCCGTCTGCTTAAGTTTCGCTTTAATTAATATGTCGCGTGAAAATTTTCAATGACAACCGCTTGATTTTAAAGCTTTATAACGTCAAACCCTGCCGAGCGAATGAGCCGATTGTAAACAGCAAGGCCAACGCCCTTCGGCTCTGCAAAATGCGCATAAATTGCATCATGACCGAGTTTATCGGCTTCCCTCAGGCAGCTGAAAATATTTTTAGCTTGGCTTGAAAAATCCGTTTCGCTCCCGTAAGAGAGAAAATCGGTTTCAAGCAGTTTTTTATCTTCTTCGAAGCACAGCGCAAGAATATTCTCGCTTTTTTTGGAGTTAATAAAGTCAGCGTAATCCTGCGAGGAGCCTTTGACGAGGTAAACTTTAGTTTTCGGGGCATAGTGCTTGTATTTCATGCCCGGTGAAAGCGCAACTTGACCTGGTTTTAGCTTGGAATAAACTGCATCGTCGATTTCTATTCCTCCGATTACCTCCTCGATTTGTTCCGGCGTTATTTTGCCGGGTCTTAAAAGCCTTGGCACTTCGCAAACCATTGAAATAACCGTTGATTCCACGCCGAAATCGCAGTCTCCGCCGTCAACTATAGCGTCCACTCTTCCGTCCAAATCTTCTAAAACGTGCTCAAATTTAGTTGGGCTCGGACTACCTGAAAGGTTTGCAGAAGGAGCAACCAGAGGCACTCCCGCAAGCTTTATGATTTTGTTTGCTATTTTGTTCGAAGGGAACCTAACCGCCACGGAGGGCATCCCTGCAGTGACGCAAAGAGGAATATCTTTGCTTTTCGGCAGAATCATTGTTAAAGGCCCAGGCCAAAATTTTTCGGCCAGTTTTTTTGCTTTTTCGCCGAATTCGCAGGCAACTTTTTTGATTTCGTTTAAATCCGCGATGTGAACTATCAGCGGGTTGTCGGAGGGTCTACCTTTTGCGATGAAAATTTTTTTAACTGCATTTTCGTCAAAAGCGCTTGCCGCTAGGCCATAAACCGTTTCTGTCGGAATTGCAACTATTCCGCCATTTTTCAAGATTTCTGCAGCCTTTTTTTCGTCGCCGCTTTTGAGCTTTAGTGTTTCCATTTTAGTTTCACGTCCTTTGGGTTAAAGTTCGCTTTCTCCCGCAAGTTTGGCAGCTTGGTCCGCCGTGCTAAGCGCATCGATAACTTCTTCGAGGTTTCCGTTCAAAATATCTTCCAAACGGTATATCGTAAGGCCGATGCGGTGATCGGTTAGCCTGCTTTGCGGGTAGTTATATGTCCTGATTCTTTCAGAGCGGTCGCCCGTTCCAACTTGGATTCTTCTTTCTTCGGCGAGGGCGCTTTCTTGCTCTTCGCGTTTGGCTTGCAAGAGCCTTGATTTCAAAACTTTCATTGCTTTGTCTTTGTTTTTATATTGGCTTCTTTCATCTTGGCATTCCACGACGATTCCCGTTGGCAAATGAGTTATTCTTATTGCGGATTCCGTCTTGTTAACGTGCTGGCCGCCTGCTCCGCCCGCTCTGTAGGTGTCAATTTGAAGGTCTGCTGGGTTTATGTCTATTTCAACGTCTTCTGCTTCAGGCAAAACCGCAACGGTTACGGTTGAAGTGTGGACTCTTCCTTGGGCTTCGGTGTCGGGCACCCTTTGAACTCTGTGAACGCCGCTTTCGAACTTGAATTTGGAGTAAGCCCCTTCGCCGCTTATCATGAAGCTGATTTCTTTGAAGCCGCCGAGCTGAGTTTCATTCGCGTTTAAAACTTCAACTTTCCATCGTTTGCTTTGAGCATACATGTTGTACATTCTGAAAAGCACACCCGAAAACAACGCTGCTTCTTCGCCGCCTGCGCCCGCTCTTATTTCAACTATTACGTTTCTGTCGTCGTTAGGGTCTTTTGGAAGAAGCAAAATTTTCAGCTCTTCGGTTATTTTTTCTATGTTTTCTTTAGCGGATTCCATCTCGAGTTCCGCCATTTCTTTGAGCTCTTTGTCTACCCCTGATTCCGAGAGAATCTCTTTGGCTTCTTCGAGGTTTTCTTTCTCTTTTTTGTATTGCCTGTATTTTTCGACTACGGGGGTCAAGTTTTTGAGTTCTTTCATGAGTGATTTATATCTGTTTTGGTCCGAGATTATCTCGGGCTTACAAAGCTCTTCGTTTATTTCTTCAAAATGTTTTTCTGTGAGCTTGAGTTTTTCAAACATAAACGGGTTCCTCCTTAAATAAAATATTTTTTGAATTCTTACTGAATTATTATACTCTCAGTGGCAATTTATATCAATCATAATAGGCCACTTAGTTCCCAATAATTGAAAAAAATTTGTAAATATATTATTATTCTTAGTAATCTATTGCAAAGGAGATGCCTGAAATGACTGATTATCAAATCTTAGTTAACAAAGATCATGCTATTGAAAAAAGCTACTATGAAAACGTGATTTTGCCCTCAATTACGCCGGTTGAGGCTTTCAAAAACAACGATATTGTTTACAAAAGCTTTGGCATTAAAGACTGCAAAACCTACCTTGAAAAGAAAACCGCGCAAAAGTTTGCAGAGCTTAGAAATTATGCGCTTGGAAACGGCATTGTTCTGGGAATAACCAGCGGTTTTTTGACTTTTGAGCAGCAAAAAATAAAGTACGATTATTTTGTTAAAAAGAAGGGCGAAGAATTCGCTAGAAACAGCGCGTGCATTCCAGGCTTTTCGGAGCACAACACCGGCCTTGCAATGGACGTTGACATTTTTAAAGATTCCCGCTGGGCAGGAATTGCCATCAGGCCTGACGGAAGCATAAATGAGGAAACGAAAAAACTTCACACGATGCTTCATAAATTCGGGTTTATTCTAAGATACCCGAAAGGCAAAGAAGAAATCACGAAAATGAAGTTTGAACCCTGGCACATTCGCTACGTTGGGGAAGAAACCGCAAAATTCATTTTTGAAAACAATTTAACTTTAGAAGAATATATCAATGATTTTAGGAGTGATCTTATTTGAAAATACTTTTTATGGGGACGCCTGAATTTGCCGTTCCATCGCTGGAGATACTAATCAAAAACGGGTTTGAAGTCTGCGCAGTTTTCACAAAGCCCGATAAACCTCAAGGAAGAAAGCAAATAATTCTTCCAACGCCGGTCAAGGCTTGTGCCATGGAGCACGGAATCAAAGTTTACCAGCCGGAAAAGCTCAAAGTGGCGGAATCTTATGAGCTTTTGAAGGAAATAAATCCTGATTTAATCGTGGTGGTAGCATACGGCAAAATTTTGCCGAAAAACTTCATTGATTACCCCAAATTCGGCTGCATAAACGTTCATGGTTCGCTTTTACCGAAATACAGAGGCGCTGCACCAATTCAGTGGAGCATAATAAACGGCGATTCCGTGACAGGGATTACAACGATGTACATGAACGAAGGGCTCGACACTGGCGACATTTTAATGCAAGAAAAAATCTTCATAAACGACACTGCCACCTCAGAGGAGCTCAAAAAGAAAATGTCAGTCCTCGGGGCAGAAACGCTTTTGAAAACTTTGAATAACCTCGAAAGCTTAACGCCCATCAAGCAAGACGACGCTCAAGCGACGCTTTCACCCCCGCTTGATAAATTAACCGGAGACATCGACTGGTCGAAAACCGCATCGGAAATTCACAACTTAGTTAGAGGCTCAAACCCATGGCCGATTGCTCACACAACGCTTCGTGGCAAACTTTTTAAAATTTACAAAACAAAAGTTTCGAAGTTAAGACCTGGCGCACCAGGCAAAGTCGTTAGCACCTCGCCGCTGGTCATTGGTTGCGGGGCAGATACTTCCCTTGAGCTTCTGGAAGTTCAAATTTCGGGCAAAAAAAGAATGCCGGCAAGCGATTTTGCAAGAGGTTACCGCCTTAGCGACAAAACGGTTTTAGGGGAATTAGACGAAGATTTTTAAAACAAAAAGGAGAACAAAAAATTGAAGATAATCATACTTTCGGCTTCAACCGGTGGCGGCCACATGAGCGCTGCAAACGCTATAAAAGAATATTTCGAATCGAAAAATTGCTCAGCTGCGGTTATTGATGCAATTGAATACATCAGCCCTCTTCTTAACAAAACTTTGACCGAAGTTTATGAATACATTGCCATGAAACAGCCGAAACTTTGGAAAATGATGTACAAAACTTCGAACACCAAAGCCGTTAATAAGCTCGTTTCGGGCATTAACAGCGTCATGAGCAAAAAGCTTCTTCCGTTGATTGAAAAAGAAAAACCTGACGCAATTATTTCAACCCATCCTTTCACAACGGAGATGGTTTCGAACTTAAAGTCAAACAACCTTGTGAATGTTCCTTTAATTTGCGTGATGACGGATTACGCGCCGCACAGAACCTGGATGAGCCCGGAAGTTGACGCTTACATCGTGGCTAATTCAGGCATGATAAGCAGCATGGCCGACATGGACGTTGACCCTAAGATAATTCACCCGTTTGGCATCCCGGTTGATGACTCATTTTACAGCAAAACCGACAAGAAAAAAGATTTAGAAGAGCTTTCGCTGGACCCAAATCTCCCAACGATTTTAGTAATGGCAGGCAACGGCGGTCTTGCTAACGTCGATAAGGTTTACAGGAAACTTCAAGCAATTGACTTTGACTTTCAAATCATAATAATCACCGGGAAAAACCAAAAACTTTACAACCGAATCAAAGCGCTGGCTGAAACAGGCGAGCAGCCGAAAAACAAAATGAAAGTTATGTATTCAAGAATTTCAAAACGCGTGCCAAGGAATTTGAGATTCAGGGTAAGGCGGAAAAATCAACCTGCAGGAAACTTCAAGAAAACCAAGGTTATTTATTACACCAAAGAGGTTGAAAAATACATGAATGCCTCCGACCTTATAATCACCAAGCCGGGCGGATTAACCGTAAGCGAGGCGCTTGCATGCGGCCTTCCGATGGCTCTTTTCAGCGCGATCCCTGGCCAAGAAGAAGAAAATGCAAATTTCCTTGTTAGTAACAACATGGCGGTTAAACTGGGCAAAAACGCTGCAGAAACCATCAAAAATCTTCTAAAAAACCCAAACAGACTTCAAAATATGAAGTCATCTTGCGAGCAATTTGATAAATCAGATTCGCTTAAAAACATTTTTGAGCTAACGCACAAATTAACTGCAAAAGAAAAATACTACGGCAAACTCGTGAGGGATAAAATCCCTGAAATTATAAAAAGCCAGGGCAACACGCCTGAAACGGAGACTTTAACCCCAGAACTTTATGCGAAATATCTCAAGCTCAAAGTGGCCGAAGAAGCCAAAGAAGTCAGCGAAACAGCCACTCACGCCGAAGAAGTTGAAGAAATCGCGGACCTTTTGGAAGTTGTTTATGCTCTTGCGAAAAACGCTAATATTTCACCCGATGAAATTGAAAAAGCCAGGGCTGAAAAACGCGAAAGACGAGGCGGATTTGACTCAAAAATCTTCCTTAAAAAAGTTATTTTTTCAAACCCCAAAGAATAAACCAGGGAGGTCATTACATTGACAGATTTAGAAATAGCAAAAAATGCAAAACTAAAACCCATAACCAAAATTGCCGAAAAAGCCGGAATTAAAGAAGAAGAGCTTGAACTTTACGGCAAATTTAAAGCCAAAATAAACGACGAAATCTTCAAACGCCTTGAAAATAAAAAAAGCGGAAAACTCATTTTAGTAACTGCAACGAACCCAACTCCCGCAGGCGAAGGGAAAACAACAATTACAATCGGCCTTGGCCAGGCGATGGATAAACTCGGCAAAAACACTGTTATCGCCCTAAGAGAGCCTTCGCTCGGCCCGGTTTTCGGGATTAAAGGCGGTGCTGCGGGCGGCGGATACTCTCAGGTTTTGCCAATGGAAGACATAAACCTCCATTTCACGGGAGACATGCACGCCATCACCTCGGCGAATAACCTTCTTTGCGCACTTCTTGACAACCATATTCATCAAGGCAATAGCCTTAAAATTGACCCTAAAAATGTTCTTGTTAAGCGCTGCCTCGACATGAACGACAGAGCCCTTCGAAACATTTTGGTGGGTCTTGGCGCGAAAATAAACGGTGTTATTCGCGAAGACGGCTTCGTTATAACAGTTGCAACCGAAGTAATGGCTATTTTATGCCTTGCGAAAGATTTAAACGATCTTAAAAAACGCCTCGGTGAAATTTTGGTAGCTTATTCTTTCGAAGGTAAACCGATTTATGCGAAAGATTTGAAAGCCGAAGGGGCTATGACAGTCCTTTTAAAAGAAGCCATAAAGCCTAATTTAGTGCAGGCTTTGGAAGGAACACCGGTTTTGATTCACGGCGGGCCTTTTGCAAATATTGCTCACGGCTGCAACTCTATAAGAGCAACCAAACTTGCACTTAAGCTCGGCGATTATTGCGTGACTGAAGCGGGCTTTGGCGCGGACCTCGGAGCTGAAAAATTCCTTGATATAAAATGCCGCGTGGCAGGCTTAAAGCCGGATTGCATCGTTATCGTTTCAACTTTGCGCTCGCTTAGGTATAACAGCCAAAGCGAAGCCGGAGAAATAACCGAACAAGGCCTTGCCAACCTTGGCGCTCATATTGAAAACATGCAAAAATATGGCACAAATGTAGTTGTTACGCTGAATCATTTTGAAGGCGATAAACCCGAAGAAATCGAAAAGGTCCGTGAATTTTGCGGCAAAAAAGGCTGCGACTTCACGGTTTCGAAAGCTTTTGCAATGGGTTCTGAGGGCACAACTGAACTTGCGGAAAAGGTTTGCGAAATCTGCGAAAATCCTAATAACTTCAAATCGATTTATGATCTTGACCTGCCTATAAAAGAAAAGATTTCGAAAATTGCAACTGAAATTTACCGCGCAAACGGCGTTAGGTACACTCCTGAAGCTGAAAAAGCCATAAAGGAAATCGAAAATCTGGGCAGAGGCAATTTGCCAGTTTGCATTGCGAAAACTCAGTATTCTCTTTCGGACGACATGACCAAGCTCGGCTGCCCGAAAGATTTTGAAATCACCGTTAGGGATGTTTCGCTTTCAAACGGCGCGGGATTTATAGTCGTTTTAACCGGTAACATAATGAGAATGCCCGGTTTGCCAAAGGTCCCTGCGGCAAATAACATTGATATTGACGAAAACGGCGAAACTATGGGAATATTTTAAAAAAAGACTGCACCATGGGGTGTAGTCTTTATCTTCTGTCGTATTCATCTTGTTCTTTTTTTAACCCGCTTTTTATTCTAGTTATAGATTCACTAAGTATTCTGGTTTGGGTAGTCATATAGACTTTTACTTTTTTGTTAGACAAAAACGAAATCTGGTGTGGGTCCAAAAAACCAGAAGCATTTTTAAATTCTATTCGCAATTTTTCAAGCGCTTCGATTTCCTCCTCAGGGTTAGCTGTTCGTTTGTTAATTTCCACTACGTGGATTAAGTTTAAACAGGCGTCTCTTATTCTTGAAAGATATCTGTAGCTTGCTTCTTTGTTTTCTCTGCTTTTTTCAATGTTGCTTTCTTTTTCTAATTCTCTAGAAAGAATGGGCACAAGCCTTTCAGCTACTTCTTTAGCTTCATTATAATACCCCTTACAAATTACAGATGTGTTTTGAGCGGCTTCTTTCTTGAATTTTTTGAAACTTACATTTTGCACACTTTTTAGAAATTTTTCAGTTTTGACTGCTGTATACGCTTTTTTAAAAGGGTTTCTAGTTTTTTGAATTTTTTCTTTTGCTTGCATAAGTTTTTCTCCCTTCTATTTACTCAACAAATTTATTTTATTATTTTAAGCTAATACTGTCAACAAATAATATAAAAATTTGTGAAAAATAGAAGTTTACTCTTCATCAAAAAGACCAGGGAGATGGCAATCGTAAAGAGAAACATAGTCGTCATCAGCAACAATGATATGG
>USIK01000017.1 GCA_900554775.1 uncultured Oscillospiraceae bacterium | reverse complement strand
GTTAGGTGCATTTGCTTGTTTTTGGGGTTCTTTAGGTTTAGTTTCGGCCGGTTTTTGCGGGTTTTCTTTTACTTCCTTGGCGTTTTCAGTAGGAGCCTCTAGGTTTGCTTGCTCAATTTTGATGATTCCTTTTTTTGCTTCTTCGGGTTTAATTTTCACTGGCACGCCCAAGAATTCAGCAACTGCTTTTAAATATTCTTCTTCCGGTTGCTTATCTGTGATGAGTTGCCATAATTTGCCCAGTATACCGTCGATAGGTGATTCAAAGATCTTTTTGCATATTACTGATTTTTCTTGATATGTGAAATCTTCGGTCAATTTTTCATAACATTTTTCGAATTGATCCAAGCACACATACCAGCAGTCTCTATTTGTAGGGGTATCAATGAAATCACATACTTCAGCCATTTTTAATTCGAATTTTTCTTGTGATTTTTCATTTTTCATCCAATCGCTTAAATCTCTGAACGTAAAGACCTTTTCTTCTTTTTCTTGGCTAGTTTTTGCTGCGCTTTGCGCTGGTTTATTTTTTTCTTTTGGTGCCTTGAGTTCGCTTTTCTTTTCTTTTTCTTCTTTTAGTTCCCCTAGCATTCCTGAAAAAGCTGCGTGCATTTCTTCTAATATTCTGTCGTCTTCTTCTTTTAGCGCTTTATCTAAGGCATCTTTTATTTCTTTTCGTAATTCTGGGTCATTAACCTTTTCGTTCATTTCATTTACGATTTTTTCCACTTGTTCGGGGCTGTCTTCGTCTGAAGATTTTATAGCTTTTACTAATTCAGCTTTTATTCTTTTGGCGTCTTTTATTTCTTGCTTTTTTTCTTCTTGCCTTATTACTTGGTTTTCAAAATATTCATTTTCATCGAAACTTTTTGACCTAGTTCTAGGCGCTTTTTTGGTTTCGTTTTTTTCGATTCCTTTTTTATCAAAGGTTCTTAATTTTTTCATCAGTATTCTTGATGGCGCCCTAGATACCACTGATTCAAAATTGTATTTTGCATCTGAAAAAGCTTCTCTTTTAGCATTTGTGATATTTTTAGTTTCTTTTTGAATTTCTGCTATGCCTGAATTCCTCGCTTGAAGTTCATCATATTCGGCTATCTGCAGTTCTTCTTTAGCTTTTAAAATTTCCAAAGTTGCGTCTACCATTTTTTTAACAGTAGGGTCTTGCATTTCCGAGCGTATTTTTTCTGAGTTAATTATTTGTTCTCTTACATTTCTAGTTTGCATGCTGGTGTGTAATTTTGGGAACACTTCAATGGCGGAATTAAGCATGCTTCTTGCTTTTAAAACTCTTTTAAATTTTTTGTATGGCTTTTTCGTGAAATCGCTTGTCATTCCAAGCTGATTTTTCATGAATTTTAATACTGCTTCTTTGATTTTTTGTGATTTTTTAGGAGGGTCATTTATTAAATATTCTCTGATTTCATTAATCGTATTTCCAACTAGCAAATATCTGCCCATAAGGCCGTCTAAATCTGTTATACAAAAATTTTCTGATTGTTCACCACATATGATTTCTGCAAAAGTTTTGTAAAAGACATACATAGCTTCTTCCCAGATTTTTGAGTTTCTGTCGATTTTCAGAAGATTGAAAAAATTAGGGGTATAATCAACCATTTTTTTCAGGTCTATTTTTCCATCTTCATCGTAATTTGCGGCGTCCATCATGTCTCCGAATGTAAATTCAATTTCAACCTCTTTCGGAGTGTTAATTCCCGGTGCATTTTCCACTGGGGCAGCGTTAATTTTAACTGAGCTTAATCCGCCTAGGCTTGAAAAAACTGTTAAAGATGCCATTGAAGCAGACAAAGTCTTTTTGATATTTGATTTCATTTTAAAACCTACCTTTTAGAAATTAATTCACATTTTTAATATATTAAAAAACTATTAATTGGTCAATAGGTTTCAAAATATTTACTTAAATGAGGCCGTTAGAATTCATGAAGTCTAAAACGATTTCATAGCAAAGTTTAGATTGCATTTCTTCTAAGCCTTTATTTAACAATATTTCTCTGATTGAATTGATTTGTTCGAAAATAGAGAGGTTGTCCAGCCCGCATAATGCTGAGAGTATTTGCATGTCTGATTTACTAAAGCCTCGGCATCCGCTGATATTTTTGAGATGTGCAAACAGAATCCTTGAAAATGTAACAATCGCGCGGTACCAGGCTTCTTTGCTTGAGTCTGCTTTCATTAAATATTTGCATTTAGAAATATCTTTTTTAATTTCATCTTGCTTTTGCTCAAAGTCCACGTCAGGGTTGTATTCTACCAATTCGTTTAAATTTTTCATTGTGAACATGTTTTCAGAAATAAAAGCATTAGATTTTGCTGAAGGGGCAGCGTTAACTTTGGCTTGGTTTAATCCGCTAAGGCTTGAAAATGCTGTTAAAATCGCAAGTGTTGTTGATAAAACTTTTTTAGAATTAAGTAATTTCATTATAAAACCTACTCCTTTAAAAAATATTTTATGTTACTATTATATTACTTAAATATTAATTTGTAAATAAATATTGTATGAATTTTTAATATTCTTTTAAAAATAGCTCGGTTTTTGAATATTTGAATTTACACGCCATGGGATTTGATTTATAATTTAAATAAGAATTTAAAATCAAGAGGTGGCAAAATTTATTTAAATGAAAAAAGTTACGGTTAATAAAAACGACGAAAATAAAAGATTAGATTCCTTTTTGCAAAAATTTATTTACGGCATGCCGATGAGCCTTATTTATAAATACATAAGAAAGAAAAGGGTCAAAGTCAACGGCAAACGCGGGAAGGAATCCTACAGGTTAAAGGCCGGAGATTTAATAGAGCTTTATATAAATGATGAATTTTTCGAAGATAAATCTTTTAAATGGGAGTTTAAAAACAGCAGTTTTAACCTTGATGTTATTTATGAAGACGAGAACATAATAATCGTGAATAAACCTGCGGGAATGGTTGTCCACCCTGACAAAGAGCATGCGGGCGACAACCTCATAAACAGGATTAAAAATTACCTTTTCAAAAAAGGCGAATATAACCCTGAAAGTGAAAACTGCTTTGCTCCTTCGCTTGTGAACAGGATTGACAGAAACACCTCAGGGCTTGTTATTGCGGCAAAAAATGCCGCCTCGCTTGCGGTTTTGAACGAAAAAATGAAAGAAAGAGAAATAAATAAATCCTACGTTTGCATAGTTCTTGGAAAAATGAGCAAAAAATCGGAACTTTTAAAAGGCTTTCTTTTTAAAAATGAAACTGAAAATAAGGTTTACATAAGCAGTCGGCGAGAATCGGAGGATTTCAAAACGATTCTCACTAAGTACGATGTTATTTCAAGTGGCAAAGATTTTTCGCTTTTAAAAGTGGCTCTTTTAACCGGCAGAACGCACCAAATTCGCGCTCATCTGGCATCTATTGGTCACCCGATTCTTGGAGACGGCAAATACGGCAAAAATGCGGTTAACAAAGCTTTGGGGTATAAATATCAAGCGCTGTGCTCTTTCAAAATAGAATTTAATTTCGAAAAAAATGCTGGGGGCCTGGAGTATTTAAACGGCAAAAAAATAACTTTGCCTGAAGAAAAAATTTGGTTCATTAAAGATTTTTACGAAAAGTTAAAAATTGAAAAATCTTGAAAACATCATCATGAAGCAAACATCGAGCCCAGATGACATAACCAGCAAAATGAGGCAATAGCCTGATTTTCGAAGGTGGTTTTTAAGGCTTTCTTTAATGCTTTCTTCGGTTTCTTTTGCAAGGACGGTTTTAGCCAGTTTGAAGGAAAATTTCATGCAGTTTGCCGCGAAAAAAGTGACCGCAACGGAGGAAACGAAAATCCCGGGCAGAAGAATCAGAATGTAAAAAGCAATGCCTTTGAGTCCATAGATTAGGTAAAGATATCCTGCCGTGAGGCCGAGGCTGAAGCCTTTGAAGGAGATAATAAGCGGGATGAAAAAGGTTCCAAGGCATGAAAATGCAGAAAGCTCTAAAAGAATTGCAAAAGAGCCGAGCATCGCAAGCGAAGAAGAAAAAACTTGCAGATTCGATTGAGAAAGCTTTTCTTTGAAGTCGCTCAGGAACAGAAAATTCAGTTTGTAAATGTAATCCATATTGAGCGAAGAAACCGAAACCGAACCCGCAATCATGCTTATTATCAAGCACAAAAACAGGAAGATTATCGTTTTTCGGGTTTTCAAAATTTTTATAATGTCGTATTTTTGCAGTAGTGTTTTGGCGTTTATTATAGCGTGTGTCATAATTGCTCCTTAAATTTTTACATCTTTTTTTGTTTGTTGTTTTAATATCTATGAGGCGGAGGGACAAAGTATGAATGATTTTTCGGAAAAAGGAACTGAAAATAAAAATTTAAGCGTAAGGATTTTAATTGCCATCGCGCTTTTTATGGCTGCGGGGCTCGTTGGTTACAACGCCTTTTTCAGTAAGACTGCAGTTGAAATCACCGAAAATTTAGTGGTATCCGAAACCTTGGAAGAAAACAGCGAAACGAAAAACGCAGAAGCTGTGAACATAAACACGGCGACCTCGGAGGAACTTGAAAAACTTAGCGGTGTTGGAAAAACCATGGCTAAAAGAATAATTGATTACCGCGAAACTCACGGCGGCTTTGCAAACAAAGAAGAAATAATGAACGTGAAGGGAATAGGCAAGAAGGTTTTCGAAGATATAAAGAATAATATTTGCGTTTAGCTTTACTTCCTTGCGAAAAAACCTTATTATAGTTATACAAGTACTATTTGTGAGGTTTTAAATTTGAAAAAGTTTTCTTTTATATTAGCCATTATATTTATTCTTTCTATTTTTTCAGGGTGCAAAAAAAGCGAAGGAGCCGATTTTAAAATCGTGACTTCATGCTACCCTGTTTATGTTATGACGCTCAACGTCGTCAAGGATATTCCTGGCGTTGAAGTCGTGAATATGTGCGAAAATAACACAGGCTGCCTGCATAATTTCCAGCTTAGATCGGACGATCTTAAAAAGATTGAAAAATCCTCGGCTTTCGTGAAAAACGGCGGCGGAATGGAACTTTTCGTTGATAAAATCACAAGCGAGCTACCGAAGGTTAAAATCGTTGATTCCAGCACAGGCATCGAACTTTTGAAAGACGAGTGCTACCATCACCACGAAGATGAAGAAAGCGAGCACGAACACTGCCACCACGAAGAAAACCCGCACATTTGGATGTCAGTTAGCAATTGCATGAAGCAAGTGGAAAATATCAGTAGCGGCCTTGCAAAGCTTGATTCGGGCCATGCTGAGCTTTACGAAAAAAACGCAAAAATTTACACTGAAAAATTAAGTTCTTTGAAAAACAAAATAAATGCAGGGCTTGAAAATATCACAGATAAAAATATCATAACTTTCCACGAGGCTTTCCCGTATTTTGCCAAGGAATTCGGGCTTAACATCGTTGGAGTTATAAACCACGAACCCGGCGAAGAACCAACGGTGAAAGAGATTAAGGGCACAATTGATCTCATTAAAACCAAAAACGTGAAATGCATTTTCACCGAGCCTCAATACCCTGAAAACACCGCGAAAACAATTGCATCCGAAACGGGCGTTAGCGTTTATGCGCTTGACCCTGCGGTTACGGGCGACGGCTCAGCAGACTCTTATTTAAACGCAATGGAAAAGAATTTAGAGGTGCTTGAAAAAGCGCTAAGATAATTTGAAAAAAGGAATTTTGAAAAATGAAAGAGTGCCACTGCAGTGTAAAAATCAAGAATTTATATGTTAAAAAAGGCGGCCACACGATTCTTCATAACGTTACTTTAACGGCTAATCACGGCGAAACCCTTGCGCTCATCGGCAAAAACGGCGCCGGGAAGACAACCTTGCTTAAAGCCATTCTTCACAGTGTGCCTTACAGCGGGAAAATCGAGTTTTTCGATTCAAACGGCAATAAAATATCAAACCCGAAAATAGGCTATGTTCCGCAGAGGCTTAGCTTTGATTCAAGTACGCCAATTACAGTTATGGACCTATTTTGCGCAAATTCTTCGAAGCTTCCGGTTTGGCTCGGCCACGGCAAGAAAAAAAGAGCGCTTGAGCTGCTTGAAAAAGTTGGTGTGCATACTCACGTTAACAGCCCAATCGGCAGGCTTTCAGGCGGCGAGCTTCAAAGGGTTTTGCTTGCATTTGCGCTTGACCCGAGGCCTGACATTTTGATTCTCGATGAGCCTGTTTCGGCAGTTGACAGAAAGGGAATAAGCAATTTTTATAGCATTATAAATTCGATGCGAAATGACTATCATATGCCAGTGATTTTGGTTTCGCACGACCTTGGCCACGTGGCGAAATATGCAAGCTCTTATGCGCTTATTAACCACACTGTTGAAGAAATTGGCAGCGCAAAGGAGCTTTCGCAGAGCACAAAAGTAAGAGAAACCTTTGGCTTTGATTTGGATGGAGGAAAAGACATATGGAAGTAATTTACTCGATTATGGAAAGTCTGCTGCCTTTTTCTTGGGTGAGTTTTACTTTCATGAAGAATGCCTTCTTGGCAATTTTGCTCATAACGCCGCTTTTCGGCCTTGTGGGGACGATGATTGTTAATAACAAAATGTCGTTTTTTTCGGATGCCCTGGGGCATTGTGCACTCACTGGAATTGCAATCGGGGTTGTTTTGGGTGTTAGCAATTATTCTTTTGCCATGCTTTGCTTTTCGGTTTTGTTTGCGCTTGGAATCTCGGTTATAATGCAGTCCGAGGCTTCTTCTTCCGATACTATAATCGGAGTTTTTTCTTCAGCCGGGATTGCGCTTGGAATATTCATTCTTTCGCTTAGCGGCGGGCTCGGGAAGTATTCTTCCTATCTTGTGGGTGATATTCTTTCAATCACTAAAAACGAAATCATAATGCTTGCCGTGACGCTCGTGGTTGTTATTTCGGTTTGGGTTGTTTCGTTTAACAAGCTTCTTTTGGCGGGGCTCAACAGCGAAATGGCAGCGAGCAAGCAGATAAATGTCAGATTTTACAAGAATTTATTTTCTGTTTTAATAGCCATAATAGTAACAATATCTCTTAAATGGGTTGGAATGCTGATGATAAATTCGCTTTTGGTTCTTCCGGCGGCTTCTGCGAGGAACCTTGCCAGGAACATGAAAAGTTACCATTTAATGTCGGTTGGTTTTTCGTTTATTTCAGGAATATCGGGCTTACTCATTTCATATTATATCGGTACATCAGCGGGCTCGACCATAGTTTTGGTTTCTGCGATGATATTCTTTTTGAGTTATTTTGTAAGAAAATTTCGCTGAAAATAACTGGGGTAGGTTGGCGTTTATGGACTTTTACAAAACTTTTTTGAATTCTGCGAAATATAGCAACAAGCTTATTTGGCTTCTGATAGGCTTTATTTCCGTTTACAGTCTTTTGCTTGTGAAAAGCATTTCGAGGGAAACTTTTAATTATTTCAGCGTCCAGCTTTTGTCGGTTTTGATCGGTCTTTTGGGCGCGTTTTTTCTGCAAGCTTTTGATTACAAAACCCTGGCTAAATTTTGGAAATGGCTTGCAGTTTTCGGGATTTTTTTGATTGGGTGCACGCTTTTTGCAGGCGTTAAAGTTGAGGGTTCTATGGGAATAAACGCCAAAGCCTGGCTGAGGCTCCCCGGGGGAATAACCTTCCAGCCTTCGGAGCTTGTTAAAATATTTTTTACCGTGACGTTTGCGCACCACCTGGCGAAAGTTAAAAAAGAAAATAATTTCAAAAATTTTAGAGATGTATTTTTAGTTGCGCTTCATGCGTTTGTGCCGGTTTTGCTCACTCATTTGCAGGGCGACGACGGCGCCGCGATTATTTTCATGTTCACAGCTTTAACAATGGCTTTCATTGCGGGCATTCCTTTCAGGTACTTCGCTGCGCTTTTCGTTTTTGCTGCGCTTTGCGCGCCTGTTTTGTGGAATTTCGTTTTGGCGGATTATCAAAAAAGAAGAATTTTAACGCAAATGAACCCTGAAGCCGACCCTCTTAACATGGGTTACCAGCAAATTCAGGGCATGCTTTCGATAGGTTCTGGTGGGCTTTTTGGGCGGGGGCTTTTTAACGGCCCGAGGGTTGCAAACGGCATCGTGCCCGTGCAAGAAAGCGATTTTATTTTTGCGGCAGCAGGCGAGGAGCTTGGTTTTTTTGGTTGTTTGCTTATTTTAATTTTGCTTGCTTTTTTGATTTTCCGGCTTGGGTTTATTGCTAAAAATTGTGGCGATGAAACGGGCGCTTTGATTTGCTTCGGGATAATCGGAATAATCGTCTCTCAAACGATTTTTAACCTTGGAATGTGCCTTAGTTTGCTGCCTGTGATGGGCGTTACGCTGCCGTTTTTCAGCGTTGGGGGATCTTCGGCTTCGTGCCTTTATTTCGGGATAGGAATTGCTCAAAATGTTTACCTTAACAGCAATAAAACTGCGCCAATTCTTGACTTTGAGGAGGAATGAAAATGAAAATTCTCGTTTTGTTTGGTTCGCCTCATGAAAAGGGTTTCACTCGAGGGCTCCTTGACTTTTTCCTTGCGTTTTTAGATAAAAATTGCGAAGTTACTGTGATTAATAGCTATGATGAAGCGGTGCGGCCTTGCATTGGGTGCGAAAAGTGCAAAACCGGAAAATGCATTTTTAACGACATGGAAAAGATTAATTTTTTGGTCAATTCCAGTGATGTTGTTGTGATTGCAAGCCCGGTTTACAATGCTTCGTTTCCTGCACCGCTCAAGGCAATTTTTGACCGTTTCCAGCCTTATTATTTCAAAAGAAACCATGCTAGCAAAAAATTTGTTCTTCTTCTCACTGCCGGCTCGAGAAAAATTGACTATTTGCCCGTTATTTTAGCTCAAATAAACCCGATTATTAAAATTTTGGGCGGGGAACTTTTGGGCGAAATTACTCTAAAAGGCACGGACTTTTTAAATAAATTTGATATTGACAAATTTTATTCAAAAAGTGAAAATAAAGCTAGAAATATTATTGAAAATTTCGAAAAAAATAAACATTAAAATAAATTGAATTTGAGGAGGACTTTAATTATGCTTGATTTATGTATGAACTGTATGAGCCGCCTTGAAAACCACGAAGATATTTGCCCGCATTGCCAGGAACCAAGGTATGCCGAGCAGCCTGAGCCGTTTTTGCCTAAAAAGAAAATTTTGGGCGAAAGATATATAATAGGCAACGGAATCAAACAGGACCCCGAAGGGCTTAGCTACATTGGGTATGATTTCATTAAAAACTCGAAGGTTTACATCAGGGAATTTTTCCCCTCTGAAACTTGTTATCGCTCAGTGGACTGTGAAGTTAAAGCTCAAGACAAGCCCGGTTTTAAAAATAAATTTAAAGTTTTAAACGAAGAATTCCTCAAATATTTCAGAGGAATCGCAAGGTTTAGGAATCTTTCGTGCGTTGCTTCGGTTTACGATATTCTTGAGCAAAACGGCACTTCTTATATAATCCTCGAATGGGTTGAAGGGACGGGCCTTGATGAATATCTTTCATCGCACGGCGAAGCAATGAGCTGGAAGCAAGCTCGAAGTCTTTTCATGCCGCTTATTTCGCCGCTCACGAAAATGAGCTCTGCGGGGATACACCATTTGGGCTTGGCGCCTTGCAACATGATGATAACAAGCGAAAATAAAATTAAATTAGTTGGTTTTGCGACTGCTAATTTAAGGACTGACAACGACCTTGAAAGCAGCGAACTTTTTGAGGGGTGCAGTGCTTTGGAGCAATATATTGCGGGCTCTGAGATTTCTGAAAGCACCGATGTTTACGGTTTTGCGGCAACGCTTTTCTTTGCTTTAACGGGTGAATACCCGCTTGCGGCGCTTGAAAGAAGGAAGAAAGACCGCCTTTTGATGCCTTCTAACATTATGAAAGAGCTGCCGGACACGGTTATTTCGGCCATTGCGAATGCTCTGAGAGTGCACCCAAACAACAGGACTATTTCTTTTGAAGTTTTCAGGCTTGAGATTTCGAATTCGCCTGTTTTGCAGGTTAAAAATATTTATGATGAACCCGAGGAATTTGAATTCTCAAGGAATGAAACTAAATCTTCTGGTAATTCGGTAAGAGTTCTAGGGGTGGTTTCTTGCGTTCTTTCTTTAGTGATTTTAGCGGTTTGCTTTGGTGTTTATTGGTTCTGGGTGAAAGACAAAAAGATGAGTTCCGAAACGGTGCCAAAAACATCTGAAACTACAGTTACTGAAACCAAAGAAGAAACTGAAGAAACTGGAAGCGAAGAAGAAAAAATCGACGTCCCGCAGCTCGTTGGCAAGAGCCTCAGCGCTGCGAAAAGCACCGCAGCTTCGGCTAATAATTATTCTATAGTTGTTTTGTCAGAAGAATTCCACGACACGACCCCCGAAGGAAATATCATCTCGCAAACGCCTAATTACGGCGAAAAAATGTATTCAGGTTCAATAATTGCAGTTACCGTAAGCAAAGGGCCTTCGAAGCGCAAATTACCAAATATCCAAGGCAAGAAACTTTCTGAGGCTGCTTTAATTTTGACTAACGAAAAGTTTAAACCAATTGAAGTTAACCAAAGCAGCCAAGATTTTGCTGAAGGAACGGTTATAGGCTACCAAGACTACAAAGCCGGAGATGTGCTTGACTATGGCGCAGAGGTTTATATAGTTGTGAGTAAGGGATGATTAAATTCACGGTAAAAATAAGATAAAAATTGAACAGTATTAGTAAAGGATTTATAATATATTTTTCATTGACAGACCCCATATACGGTGTTATAATAACTGAGTATTCACCATATATGGGGTTTAAGATTGCCCTTTTTGATGTTTCATGTACATAATATTTTTTTATAACTGATTTTTTTGTTGGTTTTAAATGGTTAGAAATAATCCTGCCGTTTAAAACCATTTCTCAGGAAAAATTTTGAAAAGGAGTTGTAGTTAAGTGGAAGAAATGGTACTTTACGGCAATGGTTGCCCAAAATGCTAAGTTTTGAAAATTAAACTTGAAAAAGAAAATTTGAATTTCACTGAAAGTGAAGACGCCGAGCTTTTGGAGAAATTAGGTTTCAAGAGCTACCCTGTTTTAAAGGTTGGCGACAAATTCATGAATTTTGCAGACGCTTTTAAATGGATAAATGATAGGGGTAATGAAAATGAACATTAATTTAAATTTGCACAAGGGCTTTGCCGATTGCATAAACAAAATGGTTAAAAAATACGGCGAAAAGTTTTCGCTTATGAATGGATTTTCTAATTCAAACCTTAATTTCACCGATTTTATTGATAATTTTATAAAATCAAGCAGCGTTGCAGACACAACTATAGACGCAAACGCAAACAGCACCACGCTTGACGTGCGTACGCTTCTTTCGGATATGGTTAAGCCGCATACTAAGCTTTTGTCGTATAATAAAATCTTCGGTGAGCTTTCTGCGAAATACGGCTTGGAACTTGCCGAAAAATGGCTTGAAGGCGAATGGAACGGCCAGTTTTATCTTCACAATTCTTCAACTGCTTCTTTTATTCCTTATTGCTATGCTTATGATCTTGATAAACTCGTTGAAAACGGCCTTTTCTTCATTAATAAGTTCAAAACAGCTCCTTGCCAGCATTTAACAACTTTTAATGACCATGTTTTAGAGTTCATAAGCTGGACGGCTAACCGCAGCAGCGGCGCTGTTGGTCTCCCGAGTTATTTGCTTTATTCTTACTATTTCTGGTACAACGACGTTAAGAACAATTTCTTCCTCAAAGACCCTGAATATTACAGAAGACAATGCTTCCAGAAATTCATCTATGACCTTAACCAGCCGTATTTAAGAGTTACTGAATGCGCATTTTCTAATATAACCGTTATGGATAGAAACTATTTAATCGAGCTCTTCGGCGGAAGACAGTTCCCAAATGGCGATTTGGTTATGGATCACATTGAACAAATTATTGAGCACCAAAAAGTTTTCATGGAAGTTGTTTCTGAAATTCGTGAAGAAACCATGATGACCTTCCCGGTTTTAACTTACTCGCTTTTATTCCAAGACGGCAAATTCGTTGACGAAGAATTTGCAAGATGGTGCAACAAACACAATATGAAATGGTATGACAGCAATTTCTACGTTGGAAGCGACGTTTCAAGCCTTTCTAACTGCTGCAGGCTTATTTCCAACACTTCGAAATTAAATGCGTTTATAAACTCCGTTGGAGGAACTTCTTTGTCGATTGGAAGCGTTCAAGTTAACACCATAAACCTCAGAAGAATTGCGATTGAAGCTGAAGGAAGCAAAGAAAAATTCATTGAAATTTTGAAAAATAGAATCGACATTTGCGTTAAAGTTCTTGACGTTGTTAGAGATATCATCAAGCAAAATATCAAAGAAGGCCTTTTGCCGAACTACACTTCAGGCTTGATTGAGCTTTCGAAACAATATAATACAATCGGCATAACAGCTATGTATGAAGCGCTCTATGAATTCGGTTTAATTGACACAGACGAATTTGAAAATAAATCTTATTCGCCGGAGGGCCTTGAGTTCGCTTCTGAGATTTTAAGCGTAATAAATGAGCAAAAAGAATCATATGGATTTGACTACAGCATCAATGTTGAAGCAGTTCCGGCTGAAAGAGCTAACGT